>DAOVNL010000067.1 GCA_030630245.1 Candidatus Omnitrophota bacterium
TATCCTCATTATGCCCTGCCGCGGGATGCACCACCATTCCGGCGCGTTTATTTACTATGAAAAGAAAATCATCTTCGTAAACAATATTTAAAGGTATATCAACGGCAGGAACCTCCGTTTGTTTGTCCTGCCGGCAAACAATTATTTCGATAGAATCATTTTCCCTGACCTTCTGGTGAGCTTTAACCGCGTGAGCGTTCAGGTAAACATAACCAGCCTCAATGAATTTCTTTATGTCCGAGCGTGAAAAATCATTTTTCAACTGTTCAACTAAAAATTTATCTATTCTCAGGTTCGCTTGCTTCGCATCGACCTGGAAATTAAGTTTTCTTTTCAAGTTTACCGCTTTTCCTGTTATTTTTTAAAACACCGTACAATATCAGCCCTATAAGAACAAGCGCTATGCTTATGCATTGAAACACGCTCATATACCCTAAAACCGCCGGATTATCACGCAAAAATTCTATAGAAAAACGCATTGCCCCGTAAAGGATTAAATAGAAAAATAGTATTTGCCCGGGAAATTTTTTCTTTTTTTCACAAAGAATCAATAAGAGAAATATTACAATCAGCAGGAAAGTAGAATATAATTGTGTCGGATGTACCGCGATAGAATGTCCGGGAAAAACCACCCCCCAAGGAAGATCAGTTGGTTTACCGAAACAACAACCGTTTAAAAAACAACCTATCCTTCCAATGGCATGCCCTAAAGGCAAATATAACGCAATGATATCCATGGTTTCTAAAAAGGCTAGTTTATTCCTGGTTATAAAAATAACCGCAGCAATTGCTCCTGAAATCAAGCCTCCATGAAAAACCAGCCCTCCCTTGTTTATCTTGATTATTTCCAAAGGGTCTTTAAAGTAAATATCCGGGTTGATCAACACATAAAGAATCCGCCCCCCGATCAGCCCCCAGACAACGATCCAGAAGATCATGTCCACGATCTTCTCAGCATCCAGCTGCCTCGCAAGAGCATGCCGGTAAATAAGGATTGCAGCAATAAGCGCTCCCAGCGCTACCATTGCCCCATAGGAAAACACCTTAACATTTCCGATACTAAATAACACAGGGTGCATTTTTATCCAATAGCCTCTTTTTTAAAAAGAATAAATAAAAGCAGAATTACTCCGCAGGTGATCATAGAATCCGCGAAATTAAAAACCGGCCAAACCCGAAAATCGAAAAAATCCACAACATAGCCTAAGCGCAGACGGTCAAAAAGATTACCTGTCGCTCCGCACAAAACAAGCAGCAAAGCGCTTTGCCAGATATGTAAATATAACTCTGAAGAAAATTTCGGACGGCGTACAAGAAGAAAAAGAACGGCAATTATCGCAAATATACTGATATATGTCAAAATCCAGTTCTGATTGCGAAGAAAACCAAAAGCAGAGCCTGTATTGTAAACTAATGTGATATGAAAAATATTATTGATGACCGGAACGCTGTCGTTCTGATGCAGTCTTTTCAGCACCGCAAGCTTCGATACCTGGTCAATAAAGATCAGAACTGCCCCGAGAAATACTTTATTCATAATAAAGGAACATCTCTTAATTACAGATCCTGTTCTCGTTTTTCTTTACACACACGGCAAAGTTTCGCGTAAGGAATTGCTTTTAAGCGCTCCTTACTTATTTTTTTCTGGCAGGATTCACATTTGCCGTAAACACCCTCTTCAATCCTTTTCAGCGCATCATCTATATGGAATAGTACTTTCTGCTCTACACTCGCGCGGTCCCAGGATAACTCACGCTCAAAACTATCGCTGGCTACATCAGCCATATGGAACGTATACGCGGAAAGGTCGCCGGAAGCATCACGCTGTGACTTTTTTAAACTCCCCTCCCCGATCTGCCGCATGTCATCAGTAACTTTTCCTCTTAAATCGACAAGCTTCTTTTTAAACTCTTTAGCATCTTTTTTGTTCACCTGAATTGCTCCTTTCTAACATTGCAGATTTTTAACGCAGCGCTCACATAGCTTGGGATGCTGCTCATTATTTCCAACGCTTTGCGAATAATTCCAGCAACGGATACATTTCTCTCCTTGAGCCCTCTCTACCCAGACCTTTAACTGCCCGCTCTCAAGTTGCGCGTTAGACTTTTGGAGATTGATATTATATACCGCGAAATTTCCTGTGTCAACATCCAAATTCAGCACCACAACAGAAACAATAAATATGCTCGGCAATTCATCAAGATAATTCCGCAAAATTCTGTAAATATTTTTATTTTCCTTCACGCAGCCGATTTTGACCTTTGCCTGAAGGCTATTGCCGATAAGCTTATCCGCGCGCGCAGCTTCTAAGGATTTCAGCACACAATTGCGCGCGTCAAGTATAAATTTCCAGGTATCGCTAAGCTCACTTTTTATATAATCATTGCGCGCTTTCGGCCATGTTGACAAAAATACGCTTTCCTTCTTCTGCCCCGGACTGAAACTGCCGGCCTCTTCTGCCGTAAACGGTAATACAGGCGCAATAAGCGCGGTGATTACCTTAAGGATCTCATAAAGCACGGTTTGGGCAGAGCGTCTTGCCTGAGAATTTTGAGCAAACGTATATAACCTGTCCTTTAAGACATCAAGATAAAACGAGCTCATCTGAACTACGCAGAAGTTATAAACAAGCTTTATTGCCTGATGAAAAACAAATCTGTCATAAGCCCGCGTAACAGCCAAAAGCAGGTTATGCAAAGCAGAAAGCGCCCAGCGGTCAATTTCCATCAAATCAAGATACTCAACGCTGTCTTTTTCCGGGTCGAAATCAGCAAGATTCCCCAGGGTGAATTTTAATGTATTTCGGATTTTTCGATAGCTCTCGCTCACTCGGGCAATAATTTCCTGTGACATCCTCACATCGTCATTATAATCAGAAGAGGCTATACATAAGCGCAAAACATCAACACCAAGCCTGTCAATTACCTGCTGCGGGGCAATAACATTGCCTCTTGATTTTGACATCTTTTTTCCTTCTCCGTCCACGATAAATCCATGAGTAAGAACCTCTTTAAACGGAGCAGATCCTTCAATTGCCATGGCGCTTATCAGCGCTGCCTGGAACCAGCCCCGATGCTGATCTGAGCCTTCAAGATACAGGTCAGCAGGATATTGAAGCGCTTTGTTTGCCTTGAGAACAGCCTGATGAGAAACGCCTGAATCAAACCAGACATCAAGAATATCCTTTTCTTTGTCAAACTCCGTAGAATTACATTTGCCGCATTTATACCCTTTCGGCATCAATTCCACGGCCTGCTTCTTAAACCAGCTGTTCGCCCCTTCCTTTTCAACAATCTTAGCAACACTTTCGATCACCTCAGGGGCAACTATCGTTTCATTACAGCTTTTGCAGTAAAAAACAGGGATAGGAACTCCCCAGAGTCTTTGCCGGGAAAGACACCAATCCGGCCTGCTTTCCACCATATTCGTAATCCTGTTCCGGCCAAAATCAGGCACCCATTTCACATTTTTTATCACTCTTAATACATTATCGCGCAGATTATTGTGGTCTATGCTCATAAACCATTGCTCTGTAGCCCTGAATATTATTGGTTTTTTGCAGCGCCAGCAATGCGGATATGAATGAGCTATAGAACCGCTCCAGAGAAGGGCTCCTGTTTCCCGCAGTTTTTCAATAATCACCTTACTGGCCTTAACTACATGCAGATTGCCTACCTCCGGTATATTTTCAAAGAATATTCCCCGGTCATTTACCTGCATCAGCACATCAAGCTTATATCTTTTACCAACTAAGAAGTCATCAGCGCCGTATCCGGGAGCAATATGAACAACACCGGTTCCATCTTCACCAGACACATAATCAGCAAGGACAACAAATCCCCCGCGCAACCCGAAAGGATGAGAGTATTTGACTTTTTCTAATTCCTTTCCCCTGACTTCACCGATTATTTCATAATTCTGGATACCCATCTTTTCAAATACGCGAACAATAAGGTTCTTCTCTAAAACCAAAACCTCATTTTTGGTTTTAGCAAAAACATAAGTAAAATCAGGATGAACCGCGCAGGCAACATTTCCCATCAATGTCCAGGGCGTTGTTGTCCATATAACAATAGAAGCTTTTTCAATATTATGTTCGGCAAAAAAAGAAATATCCTTTGGATTATTCAACGCGAACTTTACGAAGATCGAGGGAGAATTATGGTTGTCATATTCGACTTCAGCCTCAGCAAGCGCTGTTTCACAGTTACAGCACCAGTTTACCGGTTTTATCCCCTTATATACATAGCCTTTAGCAGCTAAAGCCCCGAAGGAACGGATAATTTCCGCCTCGTATTTGCAAGACAATGTCAAATAAGGATTCTCCCAATCACCGAAAATCCCCAGGCGTTTAAACTGCTCTTTTTGAATACCGACAAATTTCAAGGCAAATTCACGCGCTTTTTCCCGGAAAACCACCTGCTCAACTTCTTCTTTTCGCTTTCCCATCTCCTTAAACAGCTGATGCTCAACCGGCAGGCCATGACAATCCCAACCCGGAACATACGGGGTACTAAATCCCCGCAGTGTTTTATACTTGAGGATTATATCTTTTAGAATCTTATTCAAGGCATGCCCGATATGAATATTTCCATTGGCATAAGGAGGGCCGTCATGCAAAATGTATTTTGGCGAATCCTTTGTATTTTGCATTATTTTCTGATAGATATCATCTTCCTGCCATTTAGCCAGAATTACCGGCTCCTTTTGAGGCAGATTAGCCTTCATGGAAAATTCGGTTTTAGGCAGATTGATGGTATTTTTATAGTCTATTTCTTTATTCATAATTGCTATTTACTCAACTCCTTTGCTCTTTTTGCCGCGGCCCTTATTGTTCTTTTTACGGTTTGTTTGACCCTGCCTTTATTCAGCTCTTTCAATCCCGCCTCAGTAGTTCCGCCGCGCGAAGCAACCCGCTTAAGGAACTCCGCGGGATCGGTATCGGCTTCTAAAAGCATATCCGCCGTACCCGCAGACACATTTAAAGAAAGAAATCTCGCTTCTTTTTTATTAAATCCTATGTCAACTGCCGCTTCCTGCAGCGCATTGATGAAATATGCCATAAACCCCGGCCCGCTTCCGCTGAGGGCAGTCATAGCATTCATCCTGGACTCTTTTATCCGGAAAACAACTCCGAGTCCGGAAAATAACTTTTCCGCGGTATTTTTGTATCGCGAGATATTTTTACCAGTATACTTACCCAGGCAATAAGCGGAAAGCCCCCTGCCGATCATACCCGGCAGATTAGGCATCACTCTGATTACAGCCGCATTTTCTTTAAGTAATTTTTCAATATGCGCTGTGGTAATTCCGGCAGCAATGGATATTAACACATGAGCCGCCGTTACCTCATTTTTAATATCCGCAAGCACCTTATCCATGTCCTGAGGTTTAACGCAAATAATAATGATATTACTTAGTTTTGTCAATTGTTTAAGCGCGCTTTTTTTTACACCATATTTTTTTGATATTTTTCTTAAACGAGCTTTATTTTTTTCATAAACATATACACAAAAATCCTGTCCGCTTTGAAGCCCTTTGATAACGGCCTCTCCCATA
>DAOVNL010000212.1 GCA_030630245.1 Candidatus Omnitrophota bacterium
CGGCAGGCAGAAAAACAGGGCTTTGCGCTTGGGGCTAAAGACAGCTATGAGGCCGTGTGTCTGGCCGCGCAGCAGGCCATAATTGATTTGGAAAAACAATAGCTGTTTACGCGTGTCAATACCTTAAGTTGAGTTACTCTTGCCATGTAAAGGAAAGTAAAAATTTGACCGGTCCGTATGGAGTAATCAAAGAGACCAGGATCACAGTTTCTTTTTTATCAAAAGCGCAAGAGGAACATCCCTCTATAAGCCGCGGAACAGAGGCGTTTAACCTGGCGAACATCTGACAACTGTTGCAGCTGACGCAGCAGATGATATTAAGAAGCTCGCAAAGAGATTCATCCCTGGAGACTTCTTTTTCATCCACACTGTTGCGTTTACAGACTTTTGAGTGCATGATCCGCGCTATTTCATCATCGAGCAAAATTATATAGCGGATAACCCGCTTTTCCTGTTCATTAAAATGATCCACCTGCGCTGAGAATTCCGGCAGTTCAATGGTGTTTTTCACTGCTTCGTAGCGGTCGAATTTAACAAATATCCCGGACATACGCTGCAGGATCCTAATGGTATGCGTTGTGAATTTTTCTATGAACGGACGTTCTCTTTTAAAAACCTCGATATAGGAAAAAGGAGGCAGGGTTTTTTCCCGCTTGTTTTGTTCGTAGATGAACTCAGCCAGCGCTTTATCACGCTGCTCTTTTGTCACATATCCCAGCGTTACGATCACCTCTCCCAGGCAAACGTGCCGTTCTGACTGTACCTTTACCAGTTCATCTACCTGTTCCTGGGTGAGATAACCCAGCTTCTGGGCGCCCTCTCCGAAAAACAGATCCGCTTTTGTCTGAAGCGCTAATATTTCACGTACCTGCTTTTCATCAAGCAGGTTCTGCTCAAGAGCCAGCTCGCCCAATTTTTTATTCATTACTTCCTGCGCGGTCAACGCTTTGGCTAACTGCTGCGCGTCGATCATTCCCTTTCTCAATAAATATTGTCCAAAAAACGCATTGCTCATATTATTCTTTTCTCCTTTCTTGTTTCAGAAACTATTTTATTATAGCAAAATATTCAAAACAAGCATAGCGGAAAATCTTCGCTTGCTGTTTAGTTGCTTTTTAGGATGAATTCTGGTATATAGGAGAAGTATGACGGATTCAAAAAAAGAGTCTCAATTCAAAGAACTCCTAAGAACTTTTAACCAGGCGGATATTGTTTTTATAAAATCTTTGCTGGAAGAGCATGATATCCTGTATTATATCAATAACGAACTTGTGGATATGGTCGGTATGTTAAGTTTTGCTGAGCCTATGCGGATTATGGTGGCAGAAGGCAAATACGAACTGGCAAAGGAAATCCTTTCGGAATTTGAAGGAAATTTTACCAAGTTTTCCGATCTTAATGACTAATTATGTAAGAGATTTCAGGTAATATAAATATTACCTGAAATCATTCTCGCCGAACATCTTTTTACGAGCAGAAAGGAAGAGGCAGGTAATATATGCTTAAGCTGGGAGTAGCAGGCACAGGAGGGATAGGATATATTAACTGCTTAAGAAAACTTTCAAAGCTGGGCCTGAAGGCAATGGAGGTAGAATTTACTTATGGCGTCAAGATGACTGATGTTGCTGCTCGGGATATTGGCCGCCTGGCAAAGTCTTTAGAAATTTCCCTTTCAGTGCATGCTCCGTATTACATAAACCTCGCGTCTAAGGAACCTGAAAAAGTAAATGCTTCCAGGAAAAGGATTTTAGACAGCTGCGCTAAGGCGCATTATTTGGGGGCAACGCATGTTGTTTTTCATGCTGGTTTTTATCAGGGGCGAGATCCGGACAAGATTTTTAAAATCATAAAAGCTGAAGTTGTTGAACTTATTAAAACAATAAGACGAAATAAATGGAAACCGCGTTTAGCGCCTGAAACCACAGGAAAAAGAACCCAGTTTGGAAATATTGACGAACTCTTGCGCTTAAGAAAAGAAACCGGCTGCGCGTTGTGCGTTGACTTTGCGCATTTATTAGCCAGGGATGGAAAGATTGATTATGACGAAGTTTTTAATAAGCTTAAAAGTATGAAGCATATTCACGCGCACTTTTCGGGAATTGAATTTACAGCAAAAGGAGAAAGGAAGCACCTGTTAACAAAAAAGAAAGACATTCTTGTTTTAGCAAAACATATTTTAAGAAGAAATCTGGATATTACAATTATTAATGAAAGCCCGTCTCCGTTAAAAGATGCCCTAAAGACGAAAAAAATATTCAGTTCTTTAGAAAGATAGCTATGTTAATAGAAACGATTTAAATTTAATTCAATGAGACTTAGAGCTTTTATCAGCGTAGCTGAGAAAAACTCTGTAGTCGAATTGACCCTGAGCGACCGAAGGGAGTCGAAGGGTCTTGGGTTTAATTCCTCGCAGCTTGCCGCGGTTCCGCTTAAAAGGGATTAGAGAATGAGTATACAGTACTGTGCATAAGCAAGGATTGCAGTTAGAGTTGTTTTAGCGGGGATACCTCGCAGCTTGCTGCGCGGGGTAGTTCATTTAGTGCGGGGCTAAAAAGGGGGCAAAAATTATGAAAATAGTTACTACAAAAAATGAAAGACGCGAATCAATCAGGGTGGATAC
>DAOVNL010000047.1 GCA_030630245.1 Candidatus Omnitrophota bacterium
AAAAGCAAAGAATTTCTTGATGAACAAAGGATGATGCTCACCTACGAATTCCCTCTGTCTGAGATAATTGTTGATTTTTATGATAAATTGAAGTCGATAACCCGGGGATACGGTTCGCTTGACTATGAGGTGATCGGCTACCGCTATACTAAATTAGTTAAACTGGATATTCTTATAAACGGAACGCCGTGTGATGCCCTGTCCTTTCTTGTGCACAAAGATAACGCGCATTATAAAGGGCGCCAGGTTGTGACAAAGCTGCGTGAGCTTATTCCCAGGCAGCTTTATGAGGTAGCGATACAGGCAGCGATCGGCTCCAGGGTAATATCCCGCCAAACAGTTAAAGCGATGGGAAAAAACGTTACGGCTAAATGCTACGGCGGGGATATCTCCAGAAAAAGAAAACTGCTGGAAAAACAGAAACAAGGGCGAAAAAGAATGAAGCAGTTCGGAAAAGTCCAGATTCCGCAGGAAGCCTTTATGGCAATCCTGAAAATATAAAATCAATCTTAACAAAAGGAACTCAATGTTAAAAGAAAAACCTGAAGTGCCTAAAAAATCATTTTGGCAAAGATCTAAACCTGTGATCAAAGAGTACGGAGAATCCCTGCTAATCGCGTTTGTCCTGGCAATGATCATCAGGACATTTGTTGTTCAGGCATTTAAGATCCCCACGGGGTCAATGAAACCTACTTTTACTGAAGGGGACAGGATACTGGTCAATAAATTTATTTATAAGTTCCGGGAGCCTGAGCGGGGAGAGGTCATTGTTTTTAAATATCCGGAAAATCCTAAATTAGCTTTCATCAAACGTCTTATCGGTAAATCAGGAGAAAATCTAAAAATCAAAAACGGCAGGATATTAATAAACGGCCGGGAAATAACTGAAAAACAGATAAGCGCGAATTTTTATTACAATCGCGGTAAGTACGGAGGCACCGAACAGGAGATCAAAGTGCCCGCCGACACGCTTTACGCGCTTGGAGATAACAGCGCCAACAGCAGGGATTCGCGCTATTGGGGTTTTATCCCTGAGAAGAATATGATAGGCAAAGCGATTCTGATCTATTGGCCGCCGTATAGAGTGCGTTTGGTAGAATAGATTGTTTTCTCAGAGCAAGTCTCAAATTTAGGGAGGCTGTAATTATGAATCTTGCTAACTGGATATCAATTTTTAGAATAATTCTTATACCTTTTTTCGTTTCTACTATTGTGTATTATTCTCCTGAAAAGGATTATCTGCGCTATATATCACTTGTGATCTTTTCCGCGGCAGTGATCAGCGACGGGATAGACGGGTATATCGCGAGAATCTATAGATTGCAAACCAGGCTGGGGTCATTTCTTGACCCCATGGCGGATAAACTTTTGCTTAGCGCCAGTTTTATAACCATGGCCGTTACCCCGGAAATACCTTCCGCGATAAGGCTTCCTTTATGGATCGCGATACTGGTCATCTCAAGAGATATAATCCTGGCGCTGGGTTCTTTGTTGATCCATGTGCTGACCGGAGATCTTAAAATAACACCGAGCTTCTTAGGTAAGCTCACCACTGTATTTCAGATGTTTACGATAATATGTATACTTCTGCAGCTGCCTTTTTCTTTTTTGATCTGGGATATCGCTGCTTTTTTTACAATCGCCTCCGGCTTTGATTATATTTATAAAGGGAGTAAATTGCTTAGCAATGCCGGTATTAAGTAAGGTTATTAAATGAAAACAAAAAATAAAGTTGCTATCGTCGGCAGGCCGAATGTCGGAAAATCATGCCTGTTCAATCGTCTTTTAGGCAAACGCCAGGCTATTGTAGAGCCGACAAGCGGCGTGACGCGGGACCGCGCGTACGCGGATGTATCCTGGGGCAAAAAACAATTCTCGCTTGCTGATACAGGCGGATTGGTTTTTAAAAGCAAAGAACATATCAGCGGCATGATTGTAAAACAGGCGCAGACCGCTATTAAGGAGGCTGACCTGATTCTTTTTGTGGCCGATGCCATGAGCGGCCTGCATGCTTATGACAGGGAGGCACTTGATTTCATTCGGACTTTTGATAAAAAGATTATTCTTGTTGTCAATAAAGTAGATAATATGTCCAGGGTAGAAAGCTTGAGCGAATTCTATGAATTGGGGGTTGAAGAGGTAAGTTTCATATCAGCTTTGCATGGTTTGAATATTGATGAGCTTCTTGACATGATCGTTAAAGACATTGCCCTGATCGAAACAGATAGCAGCCGCGAAGAGCCGCCCGCGCTAAAAGTTGCTTTGATCGGCAGGCCGAATGTCGGCAAGTCCACATTTATGAATAAACTTTTAAAAGAAGAAAGGGTGATTGTAAGTGATCAGCCCGGAACAACCCGGGACAGCATAGACACCGTTTTGCATCTTGAGGATCAAAAATATATAATAATAGATACGGCCGGCATTCGCATGAAGAAAAAGCAGCAGGAGACGATTGCTGTTTACTCGCGTTCAAGAACTATACAGGCGATCAAACGCAGTGATGTCTGTATTGTCCTGGCCGATGCCGTTGAGGGAATCCGAAGAGACGATCTGCATATTTTCAGCCTGATCAAGGAAGAAGAAAAGTGCTGTGTTATAGCTATAAACAAATGCGACCTGGTAAAATTGGATCTTGCCGATTGCGTTAAAACAATAGCCGCAAAAGCGGCGTTTATGAATTTTGCTTTTTGCGTGCTGGTCTCTGCTAAGAAGGGGAAGAACCTTAATTTTACGCTGAGACTTGTTCAGCATGCCTGGTATAACGGAAAAAGAAAGATCAAACAGCGGAAATTAGCAAAAACCCTCGCGGAGATCGTTGAACATCTGAAGAGCCGGAGCTCTTATACATCCCTTAAACTTCGTTTTTTAACCCAGCTCAGGACAAGGCCTCCGGTTTTCGCTTTTGTTGTCAACCGGCCGGAATTGATTAAAGGGTCTTTTGAGCGCTTTCTTGAAAACAAGCTTAGAAGTCATTATGATTTTAAAGGGACTCCGATAAAAATTCTATTTAGAAAAAAGAAAAGGTAAACGCTTATGAATATCTTTTGGATTGTAACAGGGTTGTCATTAAGTTATCTGATAGGGGCTATTCCCACGGCATATATTCTCACCAGGGCCCTCTCGGGCAAGGATATCCGAAATTTGGGAAGCGGTAATGTGGGAGCTACTAACGCGCTTCGTGTGCTTGGGAAACTGCCGGGAATCATCATTCTTGCCGCAGATGTCTTAAAGGGGGTAGTCGCGGTAACGATCCTCGCCTCCTTGATCTCATTGAAAATTACCCTGCCTGTTGAGCTGATCAGGGCCTTATTTGGAATATCGGCTGTTTCAGGACATATATTCAATGTTTTTTTGAAGTTCAAAGGAGGGAAAGGGGTAGCTACCAGCGCGGGTGTAATACTTGGGATTGCACCGCAGGCGCTGTTTGCCGGTGCAATATTTTTCATTATTATCGTGGCTGTTACTAAATATGTGTCGTTAGGTTCTATTGTGAGTTCTGTAATCATCCCCTTTTTTCTTTTATGGACCCACTCGCATTATAGCTATGTGGTGCTTAGCGCGGTATTGTGCGTAATAATCGTTGCCAAACATAAATCCAATATTAAGCGTTTGCTCTGCGGCAGAGAAAGAAAGGTTTTTGAAAAAAAATGAAGATCGCGATTATCGGAGACGGAGGCTGGGGCACTGCTCTTGCGGTTCTCTTAAGCAGAAAAAAACTTAAAGTAAATCTTTGGGGCGCTTTCCCGGAATATGTTAAAAAAATGAAGAGAAGCAGAAAGAATGAAAAATTTCTTCCCGGTATAACTATTCCCGGATCTATTGAAATAGACGCTGATCTGGTAAGCGCGATAGAAGGCGCCAAAGTAATTATACTTGCTGTTCCTTCACAATATATGCGGGGGGTGCTCAAGAACATTAAAAAATTCAACACCTCTGATTCCTGTTTTTTGAGCGCGGCCAAGGGGCTTGAATATCAAAGCAGTATGATAATGTCTGATCTGATCAAAGAAGAGCTTAAATGCCGGAATTTGGCAGTACTTTCCGGGCCGAATATCGCCTATGAGGTTGCGCGGGGAATTCCCTCCGCGGCGGTCTGCGCTTCAACTGAAAAGCATACCGCGGTTATCATCCAGGATATTTTGATGCAGAAAAGCTTTCGGATTTATACCAGTGATGATGTGAAGGGTGTAGAGCTGGCCGGCGCGTTTAAGAACATCATTGCTATTGCCTGCGGCATCTCTGACGGTTTAGGTTTCGGCACAAATACAAAGGCAGCTTTGTTGACTCGGGGCCTTGCTGAAATTACACGCCTTGGAACAGCCCTGGGCGGGCAGTATAAAACGTTCAGCGGACTCTCCGGGATTGGAGATCTCATCACCACCTGTATGAACAGCAGAAGCCGTAATCGCTGGTTCGGGGAAGAGCTGGGCAGGGGGAAAACCCCCGCGGCTGTTTTGAAAAAAACCGAGATGGTTGTTGAGGGGATCACTACTACTAAAATCGCCGTAAAATTGGCTAAGAAACATAAGGTATCTTTACCAATCACGAACGAAGTGTACAGCGTATTATATGAGCAGAAAAAGCCAAAAGCCGCTTTGGAATCTTTAATGCTCAGAGCTAAAAAAAATGAGCTTTAGGGAAACGCTGTTCTTGATAAGTAGCTGATATTATTCAGGTTAAGGTTAATGGTTTATAATCGGTGAGTGAATGGAGGGGATTATGTTTAAAAGATATCGTGTTGTGTTTCAAACAGCTAAAGAGAATCTGTTTCGCGTGAAGATATGACATACCCCCATTGACTTACCGATTACAACGGATTGAATATTTTCCTTGAAATTCAGCATTTTTGTAGTATACTATTTTTTAGTTTCTATCTGCCGAAAAACAAGTTTCTTAGGTGAAAATTGGCGATAATTAAATGAAGGATTAAGATTTAACCTTTGTGATATAAGGCGGGGCGTGGCGCAGTTTGGCTAGCGCGCTTGAATGGGGTTCAAGAGGCCGGTGGTTCGAGTCCACTCGCCCCGACCATTCTTCCCAAGGGTTAAGCTGAACAATTGCTGAAATGAATTTCAAGCCGGAAAGACAAGTCTAATGACTGATATGAACAATTATGAAAAAAGATATTTCGTACGTATTAACGCCAACTTTGTTGTCAGCTATTATGTATACCCGGGGCACATTGCCAGAACAGATATGACCCTTACAAGAAACGTTAGCCTGGGAGGGATTTGTTTCACAACCGATAAGCATTTTCCGCCGGGAACGATTTTACACATAACATTGCGTCTTCCCAAAGTAAAAAAACTGATTGAGGTCCTGGGAGAGGTTATGTATGTCAAACAGGAAAAGAACAAAAAGCTGCTTTTTGATATCGGTATTAAGTTTGTGCAGGTTAATGAAGATGATCTCCATGCGATAGAGAGGACCATAACTGCGTGTGCCAGTTCAAACACTAATCTAAAAGTAGTTTATAAGATTAAAAAAAATGAAGATAAAAAAGATTAATTTAGGGCTTTTGGGATTTGGGACCATCGGTTCAGGAGTCTTAAGAGTATTGCAGAAGAAAGCCGCTTTGCTTGAGAATAAACTTGGTGTGAGGATCAGCTTAAAGAGAGTTTGTGAGGTTAACCCTGCTCTTGTTAAAAAGCTGAAATCCAAAAAAGTGGACGTCTGTAAGAATGCCGATAGCATTCTTGAAGACCCTCAAATAGACATAGTCATCGAACTTGTTGGCGGAATGCATCCGGCCAAGGAATATATTCTCAAGGCCCTGCGTAATAAAAAGCATGTGGTAACAGCTAACAAAGCGCTGCTGGCAGAACAAGGTGAAGAGATATTTAAAACTGCCAAGGAAAATGGGGTTGATGTTTATTTTGAGGCAAGTGTCGGAGGAGGTATCCCCATAATAAGGAGTCTGAGAGAGGGGCTCATCGCCGATAAGATTGAAAGCGTTTACGGCATTATTAACGGAACCAGCAATTATATACTAACGCGGATGTCGGAAAACGGATGCGATTTTAAAAGCGCGCTTAAAGAGGCGCAGAAGAGAGGCTATGCTGAAAAAGATCCGCATTTTGATATCAGCGGTATTGATTGCGCGCACAAGATCGCAATCCTTGCCAGAATTTGTTTTAACCAGGCTGTTAAATTCGATGATATCTATATAGAGGGCATAAACGACATTGAACTCAGTGATCTTAATTATGCCGAAGAGCTTGGTTTTTGTGTGAAATTACTGGCAATAGCCAAAAAGGCGCGGAAGGGCCTGCAGATAAGAGTGCATCCGTGTTTAGTGCCCAAAAGGCATCTTTTGGCTAATGTGCGGGGTGTATATAATGCTGTTTTTATAAAGGCGGATTTGATCGGCAAGGCTTTACTTCAGGGCGAAGGAGCCGGCCAGCTGCCTACGGCTAGCGCGATAGTCGGAGATGTTATTTCAATCGCGCAGAAGATCGGCATGAAGAGCCGGATG
>DAOVNL010000193.1 GCA_030630245.1 Candidatus Omnitrophota bacterium
AAAAACGTCAAGATCAGAACGGTCGGCAAAGGCAGGAATAATGTAATGAGTTTTTCCATGAGCATTTTGCTTAAATAAGGCGATTTTTATAATGGATGCAATAGTGGCTAAAAAATTCAAATCAGAAATTAGGTTCGCGATGGTAATCGCTGTGCTGTCTTTAGCGCTGTTGTTTTCGATGTTTTTTATTTTGCGTGCTATTTCAGATTTAAATAAAAAAGCTTCTTTACGCGAGGCCCAGATCAAAAAGTATAGAAAAACCATAGGCGAGGATGTTGATGCCCTGATCAAATTGAAGGACTCTTTGAGATCTGATCTGGAGCAAAACTATAGCAAGCTGGAAAATTCTTTAAGTAAATCACATTTAAACCATGCTGTATCTGCCGCGCCGTTATCTTTTAAGAAGATGCTTTTTGATATACATGAACAGATCGCCGATAGAGCAAAGCGCGATAAGATCTTGCTGCCGCAGGACTTAGGGTTTGAGGAATACAGGCTTAATGTCCCGGATGTTTCCATAATCCCGGTTTTGACGAGTGAGCTCTTTGTTTTAGAGGAGATCAGCAGCCTTCTGATCAAGAATAAGGTCTATGCCGTAAGAAGCATAAAACTGCCGCATAAAGTTGTATTGCTTAATAAAAAGACGCAAGACACAGAAGAGGTATCTTTTAAGTTTTTGTCAATGCAATTGTCCGTAGAAACGGATTTTAAGCAGCTGAAGAGGTTTTTGCTGGATCTGGCAGGCAGCGATAAGACTTATGTTGTATGGCAGATCGATATAAAAAGAATAGATGCGACAAAAGAACGGCTGGTGGCGGATATTAACCTTAAAAACATAGAATTATAGGATAATAATGAAAGAAAAATACGAAAATTTAGAAAAAGTTATATTTTTTGTTTTGCTATGCTTATTACTGGTTGCCATCCCTGTTTTGCTTAAAAAAAGAGCTGTAAACAATGATATTCTTGATAAAAAGACGCGAAGGCTTTCTATGTATGGCCATGAGAGCGCAGCAGGGGGCCGGGGTTACACTCAAGAGGAGGAATATCTAAGGCTTGAGGATCAAACAGCCAGAGCGCTCTCATCATTAACATCAAAAAGAAATATTTTTTCAAAGCAGGTTTACAAAAAAAACGCCGAGATCGTTGCAAGCGATCGTCCGGTTTTGCAGGTAAGTGAAATAGGTTTTAAACCTCTGGAAATTGAATACCGTGGTAAAGTTTTCTTTAAAGATGATAATGACATGATAGCGCAGGTAAATGTTCATAAGAAAAGCTATCTTGTGAAAAAGGGAACTCATTTTGCGGCTTACCAGGTTGATGAATTAAATGAAAAATTCATTAAAGTGACGGATAAAAAAGGAAAAGTCATCAAAATAAAATACAGGCAGAAGGCCTACACCAATGAGCTGGCGGCAACGATAAAAGAACTGACTTCTGCCTATTCAAAACAGGTGAGTAAAAACGGTAGGTTTTTAGAGTATAAGGTGCTTGACATCGACGAAAATTCTGTGTTATTATCACATCAAGGACAGCATCTTAGATTAGAGAAAGGAATGGTACATAAATGAAACGAATTGTCCTGTGTTTTTTCCTCATATTAACTTTGTTGTGTTTCCCAAAAGCTGTGATTTCTCAGGAAAATAATGCTGATTCAAAGCAAGATCAAGCTCTTGAGCTTGCCGGCCGTTTAGCAGAACTTAGAAGTTTCTCAAACTCCCGGATGTCTGATGATTCAAACCTGGATTTTTCCGGCTTTGTAAACCGGGCTTATGACGCGTGGGATAATCATGACTTTGATAAGGCGATAGAATATTTCAAAAAAGCACAGGTTATCGATCCCGGCAATACGCAGCTGAGAGATCTTATTTATGATGTGGAACGGGACAAAATAAGATATGAGAAGCAGAAGACCGCGATTGAAAAAGAGATCATACAACAAAAAAGAATGCTTGAAACAGATAAGGCATGGCTTATCCGTAAACCGGAAACTACCAGGATAAGCGCGAAGGTTAAGGCAGACCAGAAGGTAACTTTAAAAATGAAAGCTGGCCGAAAGAGAGTAAACATTGACTTTAATAACGCGCAATTAAGTAAAATCCTGGAATATCTTTCCAAAATGAGCGATATTAATATTATTATGGATGAGGCCGCTGTATCGAGAGCTGGGAAGCTGACAATCCTTCTTAAAAATGTAACTTTGATCCAGGCTCTGGAATCGATTTTGCGAACCAAAGGGCTGAGCTACCGGTTTGAGGATGACTTTATCTGGGTCAGTTCAAGAAAGAATATTGCTGATGAGGCTTTGACTACGCGTGTTTATTACCTTTCTCAAGGCCTTGCAACTTATACGGCGTTTACAACTTTTGATACAGTAACCGTGGAAGGATTAAGAGGGGATAATGAGATCGTTATAGGTGAAAATATGAGTGAGAGCGAAAATGGATCTTTGGTACCGGGCGTGCGCACTTATGAAGGAGTCAAGGTGGGAGGGCCTAGCGGTGTTGCCGGGAATATAACCGTTACGATTGAAAATGTGCTAAAACAGTTCGTGAGCTGGCCTGAAGGCAGTAGAATATTCCTGGATAAGCGTACAAGCACATTAATCGTACGCAATACCCCAAGCAACCTGGCAATACTTGAGGATGTGATCAAAGCGCTTGATGTCAATCCGCCGCAGGTAATGATCGAAGCCAGATTTGTGGAAATCGGAGAAAGTGACCTTTATTCGCTGGGGCTGAAAATGTCGGCTGAGGTTTCTGCTGATGGAGCGGCATCGCCTACAACTTTTCCGTTTAACAAAGATCAGAATACAAAATATGCCTCTTCATTTCCTTCTCCAACGATAGATCAGTTTGCTTTCGGTACCCTTAATTTTTCTCAATTTCAGGCTGTGCTCTCCGCGATAGAACAAAATACTAATTCAAACACTCTTTCCTCGCCTA
>DAOVNL010000110.1 GCA_030630245.1 Candidatus Omnitrophota bacterium
GCGGCTCTTAAGGCTTTACTTGCTCTAAGGCTCAATAACGAAGCATCTCCCGGGCCAATACCAACAATAGTTAGCTTTCCTTCGCGATTGCTACGGTTACGCCGTCGTAAATTCTTTTGGGCAACAGTAATTTTGTCCTCCTTCCCGCTATTAAAGCGCATGGTTCACACACTCCTTTTACTCCAATATTGCGCAGAGCCGTTTTCGAAACCGATATATTGCCGCTAAAATTTTTAATTCTATCCTTGCCGACAAAGATTAACGGCAAGTTCATATCCCTACAGGCTTTAAGCAGCCCTTTTTCTGTTTTTTTAAGATCAATACTTGCCGCAAGACGTACATTTATTAATAAACAATTTGCCTCTTTTAACGCCGCTTGAATAGCTTTTTTTACTTTAACCGCGTTTATTCCTCTGCGGCATCCTATCCCAACAACAATGCTTTTATGAACTTCTGTTCCTGTTGTAATTACCGGTTCCGCATCAAGGCAGCCTGCAACCCGGTAACTAAGCTCATTAGCGCCGCCCTCATGCCCGCAAAGCAAGCTGATAGCAAACCTGCCCGCGGTATCCACACATACCACCGCGGGATCAATATGTTTATCTTTGATAAACGGCGCGATACATCGAATAACAATACCGGCAGCCGCGAAAAATATAATTCCCTGATACTGATAAAAAACTTCCTTTACTATTTCACTTAAATTCCGCGTTTCTTCCCTTCGATTTTTCCCCGCGTAAATAAATACAGCCTCGGGAAAATCACTTTTTAATTTTCGCGCGGCCTTTTGCCCGTCTTTATTAATAAATAAAACCGCTATCTTCTTCACTTGGCCTTCCTATACATAGTCGTAAAATTTTTATCATACAATTTACTTAATTGGAAATTTTTCCTTTTCAAAACATCCCCCACAATAATCAACGACTGACGGGTTATCCGCGCTTCTTTTACTTTATCGGCAATATCCGTAAGCGTACCTTTGATAACTTTTTCATCAGGCCAGGAAGCACGGGACACTACCGCAACAGGTGTTTTCCTGTTGTATCCATACAAGAGTTTTCTCACAACACGTTCTATGTGCGCCGCGCTTAAAAAAATAATTAATGTCGCTTTTATCTTAGCCAAATTCTTTAAATCTTCCCGCAAAGGAACTTTTGTTTTACCGGAAATTCTGGTAATAATAACAGTCTGACTTATACCGGGAAGTGTCAACTCCTGCCCCATAGAAGCACAAGCAGCACAGAAGGAACTAACCCCGGGAATAATCTCATAGTCAATCCCCTGTTTTTCACACCACCAAATCTGCTCTTGTATTGCCCCGTATAAAGAAGGATCCCCGGTGTGAACTCTTGCGACTATTTTTGCTTTTTTTCCGAACTTCTTATATACGCTAAAAATTTCATCCAAGTCCATCCCTGCGGAATCATAAAACTTTGCTGTTTTTTTTGCGTATTTTAAAATACTTTTATTAACCAGAGAACCAGCATAGATAACTACATCCGCCTTTTTAATTATTTTCTGTCCTTTTATTGTCAGTAACTCCGGGTCGCCGGCTCCGGCGCCGATAAAATAAATCTTCATTTTTTTCTCCGTAATACGATGATGGACATATATCCTAAATTTTTCTTGCTGTTATCCAATTTAAATAGGTTATCAATTATATATTGTTCAGGGCGGCCAAGCCGTTTAGCAAAATAAAACTTACCATCAAATTTCTCTTTCTTTAAAAAATTTACCAGGCGGTTCAAATCTTTACCTATTTTAAGTAAAACTACAGTATCAAACTGCTTCAAAACCTGTTTTAAATCTGCAATCCTGCGCGGCAAGGGAATAACTGCTAACCTCTCATCAGCTTCGGCTAAAGGTACAGAAAAAACAGAAGCAATAGCGTTGACTGCGCTTACCCCTGGTACGGTATGTATATCTACATCCTTATCAATCCTGCGCAAATGGCGCAACAAATATATATAAGTGCTATATGTCAGCGGATCGCCAATAGTCACAAATCCCACTGTCTTACCCTGGCACAAATCTCTATAAACCTTTAAAGCTGCTTTTCGCCAAAACTCCTCTAATGTTTTTCTATCTCTACTCATAGGAAAGATAATGGTCTTTATCTTATCCTTGAAAACATATTTTTTTATTATTTCAGCGGCAAAAGAAACGCTTTTAATACGGGCCCGAGGAGCGTAAATAACATCTGCTTTTTTCAAAATATTATAACCTTTAATAGTTAAAAGCTCAGGGTCTCCCGGCCCTATACCGATACCGTAAAGTTTTCCTTTGGATTTTATTTCTTTTTTATTAGTAGAAGCCATAATCCTTCCCATCTTTTTTTTGTATTAGCCAGAGAAGATAAATCTGACTCGATAATTTCCTCGCTTTGCATAGACAAATTGCCAAAAGCTATTACTTTCAATTTACTCTCCTCTTTCTTAACCAAATAATTTGCCACATACGAAGGGGTATTTTTGTTATCACAGAAAATCATTACTTTCTCATTAGCTGTTATTTTTTTAATCAAACCTTGTAAATTTTTTGCATGAAGACTAATAATACATAAATCATCCCATGCCTCGCCAATACGCGCACAAGCAAGCTCTAAGGCACTAATACCAGGTATCACTTCATATTCAGAAGGCTTTAACACAGAAGTAATTCTACGGCTGAAACTAAAAACTCCCGGGCTTCCCGACACTAAAACAGCGATATTTTTATTATTTTTGCTTTTCTTAATATAATCTAAAACTTGAGAATAATTACCTTTCAACAAAATAGTTTGTTTCCCTTTAGGCGAAAACGATAACAGGCGCGGCGCACCAATTACTACATCTGCCTTCTTTATTATTTTTTTTGCTAAAGGTAAAAGATAATCTTTGCTCCCCGGCCCTGTTCCTATGATATAAACTTTTCCCATGTTTCTCCCTCAAAAATATCCTCAGGGTATCTACCTATAATTTCTCCCTTTAAGGAGAGAATAGCTACTGCTACCTCCATACTGCCTTTACAAAGCTCAATTGCTCTTTCCGCGGCTCGCCCGGCAATATCATCAAAAACCGCCATAAGGCCTTTATTTTTTAATACATCTATCGCCGCCTCAGCCAGTCTAAGCCCCAGCAGTTCTTTCACAACACCTTGGCCGGCTCCGTTTAACGCCGCGTAAGCGGCAATGGTTTCCAAACGGGCGTCTCCGGTTTTATAATGAGTATTAAACAACCCTGCCGCGACCTTTGAAAGTTTTCCGATATGCCCTATAAGCATAGCCTTGGCAACACCTTTAGCCGCGCACTCCTCTAACATAAACCCGATATGATCGCCGGCCTTAATTATTTGCTGCTGCGGCACATTATAATTTTCTGTAAGCAAACGCTCTCCCAGATATCCGCTGGCAATAAAAATGGCCTTATATCCGGCGGCTATTGCCACATTAAGCTCTACCAAAAGCGATTTTTTGTAAGATTCCTGCGACTTCGGCTTTACAAGCCCGCTTGTCCCAATAATTGATATGCCGCCTTCAATACCCAAACGGGGGTTATACGTCTGCTCTGCTATTCGTTCCCCCTCGGGAACAGATATTTCAACTACATAACCTCCCATTTCAGGCAAAACCTCAAACACATCCCTCATAATCATTTTTCGGGGGGCAGGATTAATTGCCCATTCACCTACATCGACCGGCAAACCAGGACGAGTTACTTTTCCTACACCGCGGCCCCCTTTAAGCGCAATGCCCGGTTCTTGTGCTTCTCTTATCTCGCAAGCGATTTCAATCCCATTGGTAACATCCTTATCTTCTTCTCCTGAATCTTTTATCACCGCGCAACCGGCATATTTTTTAGTTGTTTTTTGTTTTATAAGCCTAACCGCGCGATTTTCACCGTTAGGCAGTTCTATTTCAACACTATTAACAATACTTCCGCTTACCAGCATTAAAGCGCAGCCTTTTGCCGCCGCCTGAGCGCACGCTCCGGTAGTCAAACCAATCTTTATATTAGTTTTTCTTCTCATAGCTACCTATTCGCCAATTTGATTAAAGCATTTAAAATCGCGCAGGCAACCGTACTGCCTCCCCGCCTTCCTTTATTAGTAATATAAGGAATATCCAATTGCCTTAATTCCTCTTTTGACTCGGATGCCCCCACGAATCCTACGGGAATACCTATAATAAGCAACGGCTTTACCTGCTTGCTTTCAACCATATCAATTACTTCAAAAAGCGCGGTTGGAGCATTACCGATAGCAATAATGCTGTCAGTTAAATATGATTCGGCTTTCCTCACAGCAATAACCGCGCGGGGAATATTCTCTTGATTAGGTTCTTTCTTTTCTTTATCAAAAAAACAAAGTATCTCATTGCC
>DAOVNL010000091.1 GCA_030630245.1 Candidatus Omnitrophota bacterium
CTCCCGACTAGTTTATAGGCGGGAATAACTGTGTTGAACGTAAAATTTACCGATCGCCTTTCACAGCTTATAGTTATATAATTTCTTCCAACCCGGATAAGAATGAACCAATATAAATAGTTAGATTATTTTGATTTAAAAATAATATAGCAAAAAAGGCCCTTCTTGTCAATCAAATCGATTAGCTCGAAATAACCGGTGAGTTACGGGGGAGGAATATCATCTCTCTGCACAAAGCAAATGGAGAGAATCTGTTTTGACGGATTTAATTAGTTGATTTTACATGGACGTTAAAATCAACTAATTTCCTCGGAGAATGACAGGATGTCAATCGAGAATGAGTCAAAATAGATTCTCTCTAATTGCTTAAGGCGCTGCCGTAATATCCCTAAAACTCAAGTTATACCCGCTATAACTGGGTCATTCGTAAATAATGTGATAAAAATTGTATAAGTGACGTGATGAAAAGATGATGGATAAATTTTACACTCAACACCAATTTTCTCGCTATAAAACAGCGAGACCGGCAAATCCACGCCATGTTTTTGGCACTGCGGAACTCACCCGCCAAGGCGGGTTCAGACAGTCCTCGCACCCAAAAGGGTACCCAAAAACACAACGCGTATTTGCCTAAATTTGGTGCGTTGATTTGCAGGACAGCAAATCAAGATTTCATAGCGAAAGCTGTGAAACCCGAAGGGTTCGGTTTATGGATTAACCGAATCCATTAGCTTAAAAATTTCTCCATCATCTTTTCCAAATTTCACATTAATTAAGAAAGAACCCTATAACTCATCCATTGCAACCCGCTGATTAACCCGAATATTTCTTCCAACTCAAATAAGAATGAATCCTTATTTTCAGCAGAAGTTCTTTAGCAAAAACAAGTAAATATGGTTGATGCCCGGGATGCTTTCTCCTGAATTTATCCTATTGAGGCAAAGAAACAACTGTGCTGAAATCTTTACTGACAAAATCAGGGTTTGTCGTCTCTGTACCCTTGCCGATTTGGACAGTAATTTTAATCTTTATCTTGGCTGGAGCTTCTCCTACCCCGATTGGAGGCGGGCGAGAATCCCAAGTATCCTTCGGAACAGGATCACCTGCGTCAAAAAATTCAAACTCAAGGTTAGTAACATTTAAAACAAACTCATCATTTTTGCCTGTTGCAAATTTGAAATCAAACTCAGGACCGCTTGGATCCTTCTTACGGTCATCTAAAACATAAAACCGCCTTAAAATATCATCAGATGCATCATCCGTACCCTGTCCATCAAGCCAATAACCTACTTCACAAAGGTCAGAACCTTTATCATAGTCTTTTTTAAGCGGCGCAATAAAGTAAAACTCATCGCCGATACTGGCAGTTCTCCAGCCGCTGACAGAACTCTTATCAAACCCCACACAATAATAGGAATTGCTGCCTGGCTTGATACACGCACTTGCTATCTCTTTGGACATCCGCTCCAGAGCAACCCGGGCAGCAGCAGTGACCTGCAGCATATTATCAGACTTTTGCCAGCCGCGCAGGGAAACATTAAACACCGAATACAGAATGCCTACAAGAAGCACAAGTATGCCCATCGTAACCAAAAGCTCGATAAGCGTCACACCGGCATATTTAATTAATTTTCTCACTAAAATTTTCCTTCGTATACCAGCCGTATAATATGCTGCGTATCTAATACCGAGGTTTGCCAACCAATGCCCTGGATGTAATCGCCAAGCCCGCTAAATTGCAATTTAAGCCAAGCATCGTCAAAGATATCATACGTACAATCAAAGTATACATTATGATGCCCAATTTTCTTATAATTTCTATTATAATCGGCGACAATACTGTAACGATAAACCACATTGGCAGAGAACTTGCGGCTGGGCCAGAAACGGAGCGTGGTCCCTGAATAATTCATAAAATCATCAAGCGTTGCCGCGTGCTCAAATTCATTGTAAGTGTTTTCCAGAGATATCTCTACCCAATCCCGGGGAGCAAGTATCAGGCGCGATGATACAATATAATAGTGCGGATAAGGCGGCGCAGGGTTGATAGTCAGCCAGTAATAAATTTTATCAGGATAGCCTGGATATTCATTAGTTCTTTCCCAAATTTCCTCCAAGCGTATCCAGGGGCAAAAATCATATTGAAATCCCGCAGACACTGTTGATGTATCTTGATTTTTGTTTTCAGTTGTTTCATCCCGCTGATGATACAAAAATAGAAACTTGTAAAGCAGTTGGTCACTTGTTTGGTAGGAAAATTCATTACGGAAAACATTCTCGATAAAACCGTCGTCTGTAGCATTTCTTACATTGCGGTAGTTAAAATAAGTTTCAATCTCATCATAGCCGCCAAAACGGGCGACCCAGGCAACTACCTGCCTGTCCTTGTCAATACCGTTGCCGACACGATACATTTCTTCTTCTTTACTGCGCTCATAAAATGAAATGTGCCTCCCCCAATATCCATCATCACGGGTATATGTATAGTTGGACAACGGCGCTTCAAATTCTCTGCCCATGCGCGAAAAGCTAAGGTCTGATTTTATCTCAAGGTCAAATGGATTAACATCACTGTTTAGAACTATCTTATAAGCAGAGTCATCCTCTGCGGCCTTCCGGGCATCTTCGTTTAGATTGTGCTTTGTCATCGCAAGAGCATATTCGAGTTTTAAATTATGAAATTCGTTTACGCCTATAACCGCATCAATTGCCATTGCCTGGTCAAAGGCATCAGATGAGCCCAGATCATATCCCCAGCGCGCGGTATATATTGAGCCAAACATCAACCAGTCTGTTATTCCCTTTTTAAACCGCACAGCTACTGGAACATTGTTAATAGTATCATAATCATCCCACGGATCCATGGGAGCCGCGATCATAAAATCCGTATATATCGAGGCGATTTCACCCTCATATCGAAACGCGCGCAGCAGTGTGAGCCAGTTACTTTCACTGTCACGCAGCTGGCTGTCGAGGATCCACTCGCCGTTCTCCCAGCCTGTTTTCGTATAAAGCGATCCCGGCTGCCACATATCCAGCCAGGGGCTCGGTTCCCAGACAATATGATTATTGACAAGCGACAGCGGATCATCGGTCCACATAGAAATATTTTCCTCAGCATACAGGAAAAGTATCGCCCGATACTCATCTTCCTTTAAATCAAACCAGAATGCTTTTATCGGTTTAAATTCGCGGTCAATTTCCAAACTTGGCAGATCTATACGATGTGTCCCCCATCCCCAGTCACTGAACACACTAACCGGCTGGGTAAAGTCATCTACAACTTTTGTTTCGGGCAAAGCAAATGAGTCCCCTTTTTCCGAACGCACAATTTCCGGATAAATCCGGCCTGAATTAGACCAGTATTTTAATTGTATTTCAACCGGGTCACCATCATTGTCCGTACCATACCAGCTGGGAATTGTCGTTACCTTTGATTTACCGACAAATGACCATGGATCGACCACGATTTTTGTGTAAAACGACAGTTTCTCATTAAAAGGAGCATCGATTGTCAACTTGAAATTATTATAAACGGCAGGATCATAAGTGTTATAGCGTTTTTCACCGAAAAAGTATCTCCAGGAACCTTCCTGAAGAAGATAGTTGGCGTCCTTCCAGATAAAATCATTATCCTCAATACCAAAATTAAGACGGTAACTTCCCTTTACGACCGTATCCCTAAGCTCCATTTCCTCATATTCATCTTCCTCATAGAGATCTTCCTCATCTTTTTCATCGACATATCCGGGATAATGCTGGGCTGAATAATTCCGCGCGTAAAGGCTATTTGGCAGCAATACACATAAAAGGAAGAATCCGGCAAAAACAACACAAACAAACTTTGGAAGTAAAAGTACGGATATTGCTTTTAGAAATAAAAACCACCGCGCTTTATGCTGAAAATAAAACCTGAAGAGATCAAAGGCTTTTATGCTTTTGATATGTGTGAATAATTTTACCACTTCGATTTTAACCGTCCTTGGTAAATGGATGATTTCCACCCCAAAATACTAAAATATATTATACTCCTCTTTGGCAAAAATTGCAAAGTTAGTTCCCGCGGCCGAGATCGAGCTGCTGCTTGGAGTATACCAGCCATGGCCGGTATCAATCCCGCCGCTGCTTGCGTAAGGCAATCCCGCGTGAGCTTTGCGCGTACCGAAATTTGAACGCAAAATAAGAAGTTTTTCCATCTCTCCCAGATAATAATCCGCCTTCCGCTTATAATCATCCGCTTTTTCGCTCCTTTGCTCCTCTTTATAAAACCTGCTTAGGATCTGGAAAGCAATTATCATTTGCGATGTCCATTCGACAGAAATTGCGCCGCCCCTTCCTACACTCGAAGGAGAACAAAAATCAAATCCGTTAACTTCTACTTTTTTTCCTAACAAATTCTCAAAACGCACCTTTGTTTTGCAGTTTTCTTCAATAGACCCGACCAAAAGGCCGATATCAACGCCCATCTCTTCAAGCAGCCTCGGCCCCAATCCCATAATACTTAAAGACACCGCGTCTGTCGCGATCATTGAATCACCTGTGCCCCGGTTGAACCGTTTCAGCTTTCTGTTATAAGCATGCTCCCCAAGCCAGCTTAGGATCTTTTTTGCCGCTATATCATACTGTCTGTCTTTTGTTTTATGAAAAAGCTTGCTGAAAAACTTATACGCGGCAATATTCTGCTCAGTTCCCGACCACTGCATATCCGGCCCCCCGGGCAAAGACCCATCGCTCTTTTCGTTTTGAAGGCCTATCAGCCACTGTCCTATTTCCTCAATCACTCCGCGATAAC
>DAOVNL010000060.1 GCA_030630245.1 Candidatus Omnitrophota bacterium
GCTCTTGAGCCATGGCGCCGGGGAGGTAAAGGTTATATCATGTATTACCACAGCCTGTTATATGATTGTGCTGCTAAAGTGGGTTTTAGCCCGGATGTTCCGTTTAAAAAGCTGCCGAAAAATATTCAGAAATTAATACTTTATGGAGATGAAAATGTGTATGTATGGGGCAAGCCGTATGAGGGGATCATCCCTAATCTTGAAAGATTGTTTAAAACTACAGATAGTCAGTTTAGAAAAGAAGAGATAAATAAATATATGAGCAACCTGCCCTGTCCCGCGTGCAAAGGAGCGAGATTGCGTCCTGAAAGCCTGGCGGTAAAGGTAGGAGAGATTTCTATATATGAGGCAACAAAGCTTTCGGTCAGCAAGGCAGGAGAATTCTTCAGCAGTTTAAAATTGAATGAGAAGGAAAGACTGATTGCTCACCAGGTTCTGAAGGAGATAAGACAGCGGCTTGAATTTATGGAAAATGTCGGGCTTGGCTACCTGACCCTTGACCGGCAGAGCAGTACTCTTTCAGGAGGTGAGGCACAGAGAATAAGGCTGGCTACACAGATCGGATCGCGCTTAACAGGGGTTATCTATATTCTTGATGAGCCCAGCATAGGACTGCATCGGCGGGATAATGATAAACTTCTTGGTACACTGAAAATATTGCGTGACCTGGGCAATACCCTGATCGTTGTTGAGCATGATGAGGCTACGATCAAGGCGGCGGATTATATCGTGGATTTAGGGCCCGGCGCCGGCAGAGAAGGGGGTGAGATTGTTTGTGAGGGGGACCTGAACCGGGTGTTAAAGTGTAAAAAATCACTGACCGCGCAATATATAAAAGGAGACTTGAAAATAATACCGCATTTTAAAAAGCGGGTGCATGATAATAAGAAATTTCTTGAGGTGCTTGGGGCGCGGGAACATAATTTGAAAAACGTAGATGTTAAAATCCCTCTGGGGCTTTTTGTTTGTATTACCGGGGTTTCCGGGTCAGGCAAGTCCACGCTTATTGACGATATTCTTTACCGGGCTCTGGCTAAAAAGCTGTATAAGTCTAAAGCAAAACCGGGACTGCATAGTAAAATCAAGGGGATAGAAAATATAGACAAGGTAATTGTGATTGATCAGTCACCGATCGGCAGGACCCCGCGTTCTAATCCGGCGACATATACAGGCATATTTTCTCCGATCAGAGAGTTTTTCGCGCAGCTGCCGGAATCAAAGATCCGCGGTTACAAACCCGGCAGGTTTAGTTTTAATGTCAAAGGAGGACGCTGTGAATCCTGTCAGGGGGACGGGATCAAAAAGATCGAGATGCATTTTCTTCCGGATATTTATGTCCCTTGTGAAGTGTGCAAGGGTAAACGCTATAATGAACAGACTAGCCAGGTTAAATACAAGGGTAAATCAATTTCGCAGGTCCTGGAGATGACTGTTTCCGGTGCGCTTGAATTATTTAAAAATATTCCCAAAATAACGTCAAAACTCCGGGTTTTAAACGATGTGGGGCTGGGATATATTCAGCTTGGACAATCAGCCACCACTCTTTCAGGAGGAGAGGCGCAAAGGGTTAAGCTCTCAACTGAGCTTTCAAAGAGGGCTACCGGTAAGACGCTTTATATTCTTGATGAGCCGACCACAGGACTGCATTTTGCCGATATTGATAAACTGCTCAAGGTTTTGCATACCTTGGTAGATTACGGAAATACAGTGCTGGTTATCGAACATAATCTTGACGTCATAAAGACCGCGGATCATATTATTGATCTCGGGCCTGAAGGCGGAGAACAGGGAGGAAAAATAATCGGCAGCGGAACACCTGCGCAGATTATGAAGAACAAAAGATCTTTTACAGGAATTTATTTAAAGCAGCATTTTAAAAGGCATTGATTTGAAACACAATGCGATATCTTTTAAACATGATCCCCCCCCATTCACTCACCGATTACGCCGGCAGGGATAAAAATCAGGGATAAAAATCTTGACCTTTCTGGTTTTAATTGATAAACTATTAAATGAACCGCTTGAGTATATTAGATGTGTGATTGTTTGAGCGGCTTAACCTGTTTTATAGTAACGCATTAGAAAAATATTTAACGCAAAAGTCTTCAAAAATCTTACCAATTTTTTCGAATTTATGGTTTTTTTAGCGTAGATCTTGCTTTTTGCCTTTTAGTGTAACTGGAGGAATCATGCAAAACGTACTGTTTAAAATAGTTGGATTGACCGCGTCTTGTCTGGTCGCAGCCGGATTGTACCTAAGAGTAGACGTAATTAATAAGGGCGGCATGGTCATGATTCCCATTATTCTTTGTTCAATATTTGCTCTGGCTATAATACTTGAGCGGCTGATGAATCTTTATAAATCCAAAACAGATTCAACTCGGTTTATGGATGACATAACTGGTGCTTTAAAACGCAACCGGATCAGTGAGGCATTGGAGATCTGTGAGCAGACTCAGCAGCCGGTAGCGCATATTCTAAAAGCAGGCATTATAAAGCACGATCGTTCGCGCTATGAAATTCGCGAAGCAATAGAAGATGCCGGATTGCACGAGGTCCCGAAATTGGAGAAAAACTTAAGCGCTCTGGCAACTATCGCTCATGTAAGCCCTTTGCTTGGACTGCTTGGGACTGTAACCGGGATGGTAAATACTTTTCAGATAATACAGCAAAAGGCACAGACAATGTACCCTGTAGATGCGTCTGTACTTGCAAAAGGTATTTGGGAGGCCCTGATCACAACTGTTGCCGGGTTGATTGTGGCAATCCCCAGTTTTGTTGCCTATAATTTCCTGGTTTCTAAAGTGGGAAACCTGGTGTTGGAAATGGAAATTCTTGCGACTGATCTTGTAAATATCCTGACCCAGAGGAAATAGTAATAAGGAACCGAGAATGCGTTTTAGAAAACATTTAGAACTTGAAAAAGGGCAGAAGGAAATAAATGTTACGCCTCTTGTGGATGTGGTTTTTCTTTTGCTGATATTTTTTATGCTTACATCAAGTTTTATCGTGCTGCCCGGAATAAAGATCAATCTGCCCAAAGCGGTTACGTCGGAAGTTATTAAGGAAAAGAATATTATTATTACCGTAAACAGCGAAAACGTGATTTATCTTAATGATAAGCCGATAACACCCTCAGAATTGACAGGTTTTCTTGAGGCAACAGTTAAATCCAGGCAGGAAAAACCGTTGTTGATTAAAGCAGACAAGGATACTCAGCTTGGGATCGTAGTGAGGATCTGGGATATTTGCCGTAAAGTCGGGGTCTCTCAAATCAACATCGCAACGACTCAGGAAACGAAATAAATAATGCGGCTTGTGCGGCATTTGGGATAAAAAACAGCAGACAATGTTCAGCATCAAAAAAGGACGGTAGAATTATGATCATGAAAATCGGCATTATTGCCGGAGATATTTGGCATTATTTGGAGGAGAACCAGGGCACAGCAGAGCTTGCGGACATGATAAACGCTTTGGAGAAGTCTCGTGAAGATGTGTTTATGAGCCTGGGTTGGCTTGCTCGCGAGGGTCATGTTACGATTGAGAAAAACGAGGATTACAAAATTACGCTGCGTGAATAAAAAGGAATAGATTATGGCCAGAGTTGATGATTATATAGTGGTTTTTGTTATTGCCAGTTCCGTGAAGCAGGCGGGTATTATCGCAAAAGAACTGGTAATCCAAAAGGCCGCGGCTTGTGTAAATACCGCAGGAATAGATTCTCTTTTTATCTGGAGGTCAAAGGTTGAAAAGACGAAAGAGATATTATTGATTGTGAAATCTCAACGCAAATTATTCAGGAAAATAGAAAAAATAGTCAGAAAATTTCATAGTTATGAGGTTCCTGAGATTATCGCGTTACCGATTATTGCCGGGCACAAACCGTATCTTGACTGGATCAATGAAAGCACAAAATAAACGTTTTCTTTGAAAATATCAAAAGCAAAAATTAAAGCCGGGAAATCCCCGGCTTTTTTTAGTAAAAATATATATTTATGTTATAATAGTTGTGATGAAAAAGGGCTTTACTTTATTAGAACTACTCATTGGGATGTCTGTTTTTGCCATTGTCGCGGCCTCTGTTTATTCAAGCCTGTATATGGGAGTCAAAGTTTGGAAACAGGAAGAAAACCTGGATCAAACGATGCAGGAGGCGGTTTTAAGCTTAAAAGTAATGGAAAGAGCTTTGCGCTGCGCTTTTTTAAATCCTGAAAATGAAAAGATTGCTTTTGAAGGCTTGGGAGAAAGAATTGATTTTTTTTCAACAAGCTCGGAAGGTGACATAGAAAAGGTTGCTTTTTATCTGCGCAGCAATGAAGGTGATAACTTCTTTTCCCTTTTTCGCACCACTAAGAAATATATGCGTCTTGATGATGAAAAGGCGCCCCGGGAAGAGGTTATTAACACAAAAATTCGTGAGTTGAAATTTAAGTATTTCAGCAAAGATGAAAATATCTGGTATGAAAGCTGGCCGGAAGAATCGACTTTACCGCATGCTGTAAGCATTGAGGTGAGTTTTGCTCAAGCCGGTAATAAGAGCGGTTCGTTTGATCTTGTAAAATACATTAATATCCCAATGGCAAACTTTATGGATCTTTCTCGTAATGAAGAATTACAATAATCCCGATAAGGGAATAATTTTAATTATTGTATTGTGGGTGTTATTCTTTTTATCTGTTGTTGTTTTGACACTTGGATTTAAAAACAGGATAAACATACGGCTGCGCAGCCTTAACAATGAAGAGTTAAGGGCTTTTTACCTGGCCAAAGAAGGGATCAACCGCATAATTATAAAGTTGGCAGCCGATGATGCTGGATTTGATACGCTAAAGGATGACTGGAGTAAGGAGCTTGTTTTAGAAAAAGATTACGGAGTTTTATCAGTTAAAGTAACCGATGAAGACAGGTTCCTTAATATTAATCTTATTACGAGAGAAGTTTTAAATAGTGTGACGGGGTTATTTGAAGGTTTGCAAAAAGAAGAGCTGGACGCCATCTATAAAAGGCGCCCGTTTAATGTCCCGGATGAGTTAAAAGATATAAACCTGATAGATGAGGATAAATTTGATATAATAACACCTAAGGGCAAAGTCAAACTTTATGACCTGCTTACGACTTTTTCTGACGGGAAGCTGAATATAAATACCGTTCCGGAAGAGGTTTTGTTAATGATTCCCGGGATGAGCCGGAGGATGGCCGAGGTAATTAAAGACAGGCGGCAAAATAGGCCTTTTGAGGATAAAGACAGACTATCGGAAGAACTCTCATTGCTTGGATTGACGCCTGAGCAGATAGGCTCTTTGATCAAGATTGCCAAGGTGAACTCCTCGGTTTTCAGAATTAAATCAAAGGCTGTATCATCAGGCAGGTCGATACAAAAACTAATAGAGGTGGTAATTAGAAGAGAAGAAGGCGGATTTAAAATACTTTACGCGGGGGAGAACTGACATTGCTTAAAACAGCGGTTTATTTAACCAAACAAAAACTTCGTATTGCCAAATTCAATGTTACCGGCGATGGATTTAAAAAGGTTCAGGATATAAGTATCGCTCTTTTGAACGGCGCGCTTGATGAGGCGAAAATAAAGGAAGTTATCCAGAAAGAGGGCATAGCAAAAACACGGCTCATCAGCTGTCTTTTCAGGCATCAGGCCGGAGTACGTTTTTTTTCTTTTCCAACGCATGATTACCAGGAAATATCCCGCATGGTCGGCTATGAGGCCGCGGAACTTTTGCCTCTTAAAGCTGAAGAGACAACTACAAGATATCTTGTGCTTAAGAAAAAGGAAAACGGTTATTCGGACACGATGGTTGTAGTTACGCATAAAGCTGAAGTTTTAAAGCTTATTGAAAGTTTCCAAAAACTTGGCCTTGAAATCGATGCTTTGAATTTGAGTTCTTTGGCGATACTGAATTCCCTGCGTTATTTAATGCAGAGGAACAA
>DAOVNL010000030.1 GCA_030630245.1 Candidatus Omnitrophota bacterium
GCTCCCGTTGTTTTCAGCTTGATTTTCCTCTATCAGCTTTAGTAACCCTCACAATATTTTTGTTTTTAAAGAGTAATCTTTTTTCAAACAGAACCTATTGCGTACTTAGCGCTCTTTCCCTGGGCACAGCTTTACTTCTAAAAGGACAGGCTCTATTTTTCACAGGCGGCCCTCTTATTTTCATTATCTTTAAAGGTTGGCAAACTGCTAAAAAACAGAAAACAATTTCTTCTTTTTTGTTGAATTTGTTTTTATTTCTTATCCCATTAACTGTTTTATTTAGCCTCTGGTGGGGACACTTTGGTTATGAGGCAGTACTGTGTTTATATAAACATATTTTTTCTCCGGAACAAGCATCTCAGGGATTTACCATTTATCCATTTGAGAAAAAGTTCTCTCCGGGATTATTAACGTTTTATATTAGAGCATTAGTAAGTTCTCTTGGCTCTGTTCTCTTTATTTGCTTCCTCCTGTCTTTAGGTGTTTTTATTAAATTAAAAGATAATTATAAAAAAATTGTACTATTATGGATGGTTGTTCCATTTTTATTATTTTCAATATTATTTACAATAAAAGAATCCCGCTTTATTATGCCGATTTTACCCGCGATAGCTTTTATTACCTCCTATGGGGTTCTAAGCATAAAAAGGCCTTTTTTAAAAAAAATTATCCTGATTGTGCTTACATCCTGCTCGCTTTTACAATTTTTGGGGTATTCATTAAATCGATATCTGACTTACGACTTTTTCATCGGCTCACACTCATTATTCCCTACAACAAGTTATGAGACAATTCCCATCAAAAGGAAATTAAAGATAAAAAATGTCATTAATGCAATGAGAAAAAACTTCCCGCGGACAAGAAAAATAAAAGTTGGACTTTTTGCTTGCGGCAATATGGAGCCCCTGGAAATAATATATTGGCTAAAACTGCAAGACTCTTTTATTCAACCGACAAGCCTGTTTACCCACCCTTTACAATTCATAGAAAAATTTGACTCATTCGATATTATATTACTTATTCAGCACGAAGAAGATCCTGTTTATTCGTGGATAGATTCTGTTTCATTCTGGCAAACCGTTGAGAAACGCCATCCCATAAGGCTTCAACGTGTAAACATGCGTGAGAAAATACCGAATCTTACCAACATGTTCAAAAAGTCTAAAAACGAGTTCCGCCTGATTAATACAATAGAAAAGGGCGGATTCGGATATGACTGCTATTATATCTTTCTCAGAAATAAAAGTGACAGAAAGCATTGATCAAGAAAGATCAGTAGTATTATTTATTAAAAATTATTGCAAATATTCTTTATATTTCTCTATAATAAAAAACTATGCTGCAATTATTAAAAATAACTCTAGAGCAAACATTTAACTTTAAATTAAATAATAATCAGTTTAGGGATATTAATCGTTTATTTTATGAAATTATTCAGCGTGAGAATATCCCGGCCGATTATATTATAAGACAGCTAAAAAAAAGTTTAAAAATTAACCGTACAAAAGGCAAAGAAACCTTTCAGGCAATAAAACAGGAACTTATTGCCCTTCGCTTTCCCTTGACAAGCAGCCGCGAAAAAATTAACGCGAGAGATGTATCCTTAAGTGAAATAAAAACCCCTCTCAGGCAAGCGGGTTTTTCAAAAAAGGACTTTATCCCTGAAAAAATATTCATTGAAAAAAGCGCGAAAAACAGCTATTTATCAGAAAGATTTACAGCCTGTTTCCCGAATACTCCAGTTGAAGGACTTAATCATTATTGGGAATACGCGCAAAAAAATAAATTCAAACTATCTGACCTCAAAAAGCCTCTTGTGTTTATAGTAAAAGAAAACTGGGATTTTATCAAACCATGCCCTTGCACTAAAGATCACCTGGGATGCAATTACTGGATATTCAATCTTGGATTCGGATGCCCATTCGACTGCTCATATTGCTTCTTACAGCAATATTCAAACTTCCCTGGTATTGTCATGCCGGCTAATCTTGACGATTTTTTCAATAAATTCGATTCTTTTTATAAAAAAATAAACCGGCCTATACGTATCGGCACAGGAGAATTCTGCGATTCTTTAGCTCTTGACCATATAACCGGGCATTCAAAACAATTGGTTGATTTTTTCCGTGACAAACCGGTATTCTTTGAGCTTAAGACAAAAAGCGCGAATATCTCCAATCTTTTGGCTTTAAAAGGCGCTCCCAACATTATTATCTCCTGGTCGCTTAATCCGCAGGAACTTATAAACTCTCAGGAATTTGGTGCTGCCGGTTTAACGGAACGCCTTAAAGCGGCAATTCAGGTCCGTAAAAATGGATATTCCCTTGCCTTCCACTTTGATCCTGTCATTCATTCAAAGAACTGGGAAAGATCATACAAGCAGGTGATCCGGCAATTATACGGCTGTCTTGAACCCGGATTTAAGTGGATAAGCATCGGGACACTCAGAGGCGCCAGAAAACTTAAGAATGCCTCAGAGTTACGCTTTGCCGGAAAAAATATTTTTTACGGTGAACTTTTAATCGGTAAAGATAAAAAGCTGCGTTATCCTAAATTTTTAAGAAAACAGATATATGAGAAAATGCTCAATTGGATACGCTCATTTGATACTAAAACCCCTGTCTATCTTTGCATGGAAGATACTGACTGCTGGCAAGTAATGGATAAAAAATTCACCTCATCAAAGCAAATCGAAAATTATCTGCTGGGAGAATAATTACTCTTTGATTCTATCCAATTTAAGTAAAAAAATCCCTATCCTTTCGAATAGGGATTTTATATGGTGCCGGGGGACAGAGTTGAACTGCCGACGCAGGGATTTTCAGTCCCTCGCTCTACCACCTGAGCTACCCCGGCCCAAATTAGTGTGTTGTTAATTTATCATAAAATCAAAATTGTGTCAAATATAAATCAGGTTTATTACCTAAAAATTTCTTTCTGACATTTTATCGTTTAGCATCCCTTTTTTCGCTTCTTCGCAATTAGGATCCAGCTTTAAAACCTTACGATAATATTTTTTTACATTATCATAATCCTGCGATATTTTATACTGCCTGCTTAAACGCAAAAAAATTTCCTTACTTTCAGGAAATACGGATCTTAAGGCATGATAAAAACTAATTGCTTTTTCAGGTTCTTTCCATGTGATAAACAACTGATCTAATTCTTCAAAAACAAGTTCATTATCAAAATCAAAGTTTAAAGTTTTTTTAAGTACCTCAAGCGATTCTCTATATTGCCTGTTTCCGCGGCTTTCTCTTGCCATATCAATTAATTCCGCAAAAATCAGCTTATCTTTTACTTGCTCAAACTTAAATCCGTATTCTTTGCTATTAACTCTGTCGATGATTGCAAAACTACTTAAAGGTTCTTTGGCATATTTAAGCATCTTTATAGAATCAAGCGCATTAAAAAATGCGAATTTATTTATTTCCCGGGCGAATATATTAGATAAATTTTTTAATTTAGAAGCATATTTTATATCCGGCACCGCCTCCAGGCCTTTTTTTCTAAAAACACTTATTTTCAAATGCGGCCCTTTTACCAGATGTTCCGGCGAAAAGTAAAAATAATCTATCTTTTTAAATCCATCAATTAAATCCACTATTTTCTCAATCGCAGGTTTTGAAATTACTAATTTACTACCACTAAAATCTGTCTTCTGAGCATCTTTCCACAATAGAGCTATTTCATATTGCCCGCAATATTCTGTAAGTTCAGCCGCTAAAGACTCTTCGTCCGGCCATTCTTCTCTTGTATAAGTAACATTAACCAGAAAATCAAACTTTTCCAAATCTTCAATAAATTCTCGGGGTGAAACAAAAAAATCATAAACCTCTGCCAAATCATCACTCCACAAACTCAGAAAGGCCTCAATCCCCAGGAATTTATCTCTTTCACTGCCGGCACATATATATCCTACCTTATTTTTCTGACTTCCTATTTGGCGAAAAATATTTTCAATCTCATGAGTTTCTTTACTAAAACAAAAAACCTTGTCCGGATAATACGGCTGGAAAAACTGTGCTAACATAATTACGCACAAACCTACAGTGATGGAATATTTTATTAAGTTTTTTTTAAAGCTATTAATAACAACACCGCTTATAAGAGCAATAGCCGGCAAAAGAGGGATCATATACTCCGGTTGAGGATTATGCTTGGGAGTAATCGCAAGTAATATAAAGGAGAGAAATATCCATAAACCCATCGTCTTTTTAAAAACAAATTTATTCCTGAAAAACAAAACACCTAAGCCAAGAGTAAATACTGCCGTTACAATTCCTATCTCCTTTACAATCAGCATACGCAGGTAAAAAAGGGCTCTTTGTACAATTGTCATATCTAAAGCGGCTTGATCTAAGTTAAAACCGCGGAAAAAGAGGAGAAACATGACCCTGTAATTGAAATAATATGCTCCCGATATTGCCGCTGCAATGGCAAGCGACACCAGCAGATTATTCCGACGCTGCCTCCAGATACTGTCATTTTTCCTTTTTTTGATAATTTCAAATATTACTGCTGACACCGGCCCGATCAAGAATAGAAAAAAGGTATATTTAGTGAGCATTCCAAGCCCAAGACAAACGCCTAAGAAAACAGAATGCGCTTTCTTTTCAAACATCTCGGTCCTAAGAAGAACATAAACACTTAAAGTGACCATCACCCCGACTGCAAGCGCCATATTGAAGAAACGAGAAGAAAGATAAATAAACGGGTATAGCGAACATATAAATGCCGAAAGCATTCCGCTTCCTTTACATAAATATTCACCCATTTTATAAACAATTATTAAAAGAAAAATAAAAAATAATGAAGAAGTTAAAAGCATTGCCTGAGGGAAAATCCTCACAAGCGCCAGGTTGGCCAAAGCTGCTGCCCAAAAATAAAAAGGCGGAGAATACTCATCAATCACAATTAATTTATAAAATTTACCAAAATTTGTTTCATTATTACTATATTCGCGAAAATCAGCCAGGTTATTCTTTAACTCAGAATAAATATTGATGTTTTTCTGCCAGGATTTGGCTTGAAAAATCAATGCGTTGGAATTACTGTTTATCCATATAAAATTACAGAAAATATGCGCGGCTATAAGTATGGTTAATAATGTCAGCTCAATCTTTTTTCTGTTCATAATTCAAAATATAAAATAATAATAAAATCTTCCATTTTTTTTAGAGAGTTTTTGCAAACCAGTTTTTTATGGCCTTGAGAAATTCATCATCGTGAAATCTCATAAGGTATTCGGCATGCGATCCGCCTTTTATGATTAAAATGCTTTTTTTAGATCTTGTATGTTTATAAAGCATTTGCGAATGCCATGGCCGGATAACCCAGTCAGCATCTCCGTGAATATATAAAACCGGGATTTTTAACTCCTTGACCACATTGATCGGCTTGTCCTTTTTCAGCCAGAAAGGGCCCGGACGCACGCCTTTACCATTTCTGCCCCCGCCCAGGTTGTAGATAATGTCGTTTTCAATATCCAGATTCCAGAACTCATAATCAATTTTTTCAAATTCAGTAGGCGTACTTACTGCTATAAGACTCTCTACCTTGTGTTCGCGCGCAACGGTGATAATGCTTGTTGCCGCCCCCAGAGAAAAACCGATCAGGCCTGTCTTTTGATATTCTGCATTGGCTGCCTTTAATACTGCCTCAAGATCAAAATACTCTTTTGAAGTCCAGTAAAAAAGCCCTTCACTCTGGCCGTGGCCGCGGAAATCAAATGTTATAACATCAATAAATTCAGTAAGTTCCACAGCTGCCTTTTTAATAAGCTCAGAATCCTTGCTGTTAAAAAAGCCGTGAGCAATAACTGCAACAGCCTCATGCCCGGCTTTGTAATTATCATAAAATATCTTCTGTTTATCTTCAGCTATAAGTATTCCGGATATTTTTTCCATATCTATTTAATGTTAGCGTTAAACATTCCCCAGATAAACATATTTTAATTTTTTTTCGGCAATAGCTTTCGCGCGCTTCAATGTCTCTACCGGGGTCGGCGGCAGGTTCAGTTCGTAACAGGGAAAATAGCGGGATAAGTGAAGCGGTGTATCGGCACCGGTGTTCTTAAAAACCCAGTCTACTAATTTTTCTATTTGTTCATCTGAGTCATTAAGTGTAGGGATAATAAGATTCGTCAATTCTATATGCGTACTTTGTTTTGCTCTTTTTATTGTATTGAGAACCGGATCCAGAGTCGCTTTGCATATTGATTTGTAAAATTGGCCGTCCATTGCCTTTAAATCAATATTCATTGCCCCGATAAGCGGCAGCAGCTCCTCAAGCGGTTTAAGGTTTATATATCCGTTTGTAACCAGCACATTTTCAAGCCCTTTTTCTTTTGCCAGTTTTGCTGTCTCCAGCACAAACTCATACCAGATAAGCGGCTCATTATAAGTATAAGCAATGCCGAAAATATTTAGTTGTATTGCCTCATTGATGACTGCCTCAGATGAAATATCGTAAAGATGGGCACTAGGGTTTTGTGAGATCTGCCAGTTTTGACAGAATATACAGCCAAAATTACAGCCTCGAGTTCCCAATGAGAGAATAGATTCACGGGGATGAAAACGGTATAGAGGTTTCTTTTCAATCGGATCAACAGCAATACCGGTGGTTTTGCCATAAACCAAAGAATACAATTTCCCATCTATATTCTTACGCACACCGCAATTACCTACGTTCCCCGGCGCGATAATACAGTTTTTAGGGCATAATAAACATTGAACCTTGCCCGATTTTTGCTTCTGGTAATAGGAGGCTTCTTTTTGCAATATATCTCCCTCCTTAAGAATCTGTTTTGATCTATATTCCCCGCGCAAAACAGTTTTTCACAAATTCACTTGCCATTTGGGCAAATTGCTTTATTTCATCAGCAGAATACGGCTTTACTTCGCCCATGCTTTCTTCCATCGTATCCTTGGGAGAAAATTGCTGCAGTACATATCTTTCGGCGCCTTTTATTGTTTGAGCAATACTCAGGATATCTTTTCTCTGAAGAAAACAAGGCACTACCGTGGTCCGAAATTCATAATCAATACCTGAACTCATAAGCAAATCGATGCTTTGTTTGATAGCAGCCACATCAGCATCACTGGCGGTTATATTCGAATACATCCGGGTATCAAGAGGAGCCTTTATATCCATTGCCACATAATCGAGCAGTTCTTCATCAATGAGTCTTTTTAATACCGCTGGATTGGTCCCATTAGTATCTAATTTCGTTAATAATCCTTCACTTTTAATATCTGCCAAAAGCGCGGGAAGATCTTCATATAATGTCGGTTCTCCCCCTCCGATTACAACCCCGTTTATCCATCCACGTTTTTCACGGAAAAACCTTTTTATATATTCATAATCAACAGTAGTAAGTGATTCAGGCTCTCTTATAAGAGCACTCGAGTGACAAAAAGGGCATTTGAAATTGCATCCCGGAAGATAAATAACCGAGGCAATCTTACCCTCCCAGTCGATGAAGGTATGAGGATTAAAACCTTTGATCGGATACGTCATTTCTTTGTTCATCATCAAGCATAGGCTTATCTTTTAATGCTTGAATAATTTCCATCTCTCGGCGAAGTCGCTTCTTTAATTCAACATTATCATCCAACTTTCTCTTGGCCGCATAATATTCATCATGGCTAACTCCGTAATAATAGTCCTTAAATCTACGATGAACATCTTTAGGACAAAGCTTTTTCTCTCCCGTAGCCTCCACAATTTTTTCCTCACGATTCAAGTTATTTAGGAGATTATTAAAATCTGAATTTTCCATTATAGTAGTAGAAAAAAAGCATTTTTAATACTTATCATAAGATTTGATAAAAAAGATTTTATTATTTAATAGATTTTTTTAACATAGTCAAAATAATCTTCCATTTATCCTTAGTCAACTCGTAATAATTAGTATCATGCATTTCACCAGTAGCCAAGCACTTACAATTATCTTTTTTAATCTCTTTAAATTCATATCCCATCTTTTTCTGAGTAGCATTCGAAGCTATATTGTCAGCGAATACAGGCGAAAGTAATTTTTCTA
>DAOVNL010000174.1 GCA_030630245.1 Candidatus Omnitrophota bacterium
AAAGCATTTTCTGGTTGATGTTGATCTGCTTGAAGCCGGGTTGAAATCAATCAGCCTGGAATTAAAGGAGCGGTTGGCTGAGCTTAATTCGCTGGGCAAGCTGCTGGAGGCGCAGCGGCTGGAATCGCGCACAAAGTATGACCTGGAAATGCTTCGTGAGACCGGTTTCTGCCATGGGGTTGAAAATTACTCCCGCCACTTAAGCGGCCGGCCCAAAGGAAGCAGGCCTTACTGCCTTATTGATTATTTTGGTAAGAATTTCCTGACAATTATGGATGAGTCACATGTTACTATCCCGCAGGTGCGCGGAATGTATAACGGAGATAAAGCAAGAAAGCAGGTTTTGACCGACTATGGTTTCAGGCTGCCTTCCTGTCTTGATAACCGGCCTTTAAAGTTTGACGAGTTTGAAGGGCTGCTTAATCAGGTGCTTTTCGCATCAGCAACACCGTCTGATTTTGAGGTAGAAAAAAGTAAAGGGGCGGTTGTTGAACAGATGATCAGGCCGACCGGGCTGATGGAGCCTGAGATAATCCTGATCCGGTCATCGAACCAGGTAGATGATTTAATTGCCAGAGTTAAGGAAAGGGCTCTTAAAAATGAGCGTGTGCTGGTCACGACGTTGACAAAACGCATGGCTGAGGACCTCGCGCAGTACCTCAAGGATGCGGGAATCGCTACCAGCTATATACACTCTGAGCTGAACGCGCTCCAGAGGGTTAAGGTAATAAGAGATTTAAGAAAGAAAAATTTTGATTGTCTGGTCGGTGTTAACCTTCTCAGAGAAGGGCTTGACCTTCCTGAAGTATCGCTTGTATGCGTGATGGATGCCGACAAAGAGGGGTTCTTGCGCTCGGCAACATCCTTAATCCAGGTCGCGGGCAGGGCAGCGCGCAATGTAAACGGAAAAGTTATCATGTACGCCGATACGATTACTAAATCATTGGCAAAGGCCATAGAAGAAACTGCCAGAAGAAGGAAGAAGCAATTGAAATACAATGAAGAAAATGATATTACTCCCGCGTCAATAAAAAAAGCCATTAAAGAATGGATAGAAATTGAAGAGGAGGCAGAAAAAATTGTTTGCGATGCCGCAGCCAAGGACTTGAAGACTTACGAGCGTTATTGTTTGATTGATGAGCTGGAAAAAGAAATGGTCAATGCGGCAAAGAACCTGCAGTTTGAAAGAGCGATAACTTTAAGAGACAGGATACTTGTTTTAAAGAGAAAAGGGAAAAATGGAAAAAAAAATAATAGAGTTTCTAAAGGAAAATAAGGAAACGTTTATTTCCGGTGAAGAAATATCACGCAAGCTGAAGGTAACGCGGACCGCGGTCTGGAAACACATACAAAATCTGAAGGAAAACGGGTACGAGATCGTTGCCCAGCCGCATTATGGTTATCGTTTAGCCGGGATACCCGACAGGCTGCTGCCTGATGAGATAAGTTATCGCCTTAAGACTAAATTTTTCGGCAAGCGGATCTTTTCCTATGTCTCAACAACGTCTACCAACGATGTTGCTTATATGCTCGCTGAACAATCGATGCAGGAGGGAACATTGATATTAAGCGAAAAGCAGACTAAAGGCAGGGGGAGAATGGGCAGAGACTGGTCCTCACCGCCTAAGGGGGGGCTTTACTTTTCCCTGATATTGCGGCCGAAGATAACGCCTAGTGAGGCAGGAAAGATCACTTTAATGGCCTCTATTTGTATCGCAAAAATCCTAAGAGACAGTTTCGGAATGGATGCGGTTATTAAATGGCCTAATGATGTGTATATCGCTGAAGAGAAAATTTGCGGTATTTTAACTGAGATGAACGCGGAGCAGGACGGTATAAATTTTATCATTCTCGGCATAGGTATCAACCTAAATACTGATACCGCCAAGCTGCCCAAAGGAGCGACGTCCCTTAAATGCAAAACAAGAAAGCATGTTGACAGAATACAATTTTTACAAAAACTGCTTTGCGAACTTGAACTGCATTATATGAAGATCAAAAATTTTAGGTTTGAAGAAATAATTACCGAGTGGAGAGATCTTTCCGTAACCCTGGGTAAGCGTATAAAAGTAAAATGGCGGTCAAACCTGATCGAGGGGCAGGCTATGGATATCGACAGCTCCGGCGCTTTGATCGTAAGGGATGATTTTGGTTTTTTTCACCATATTCTCAGTGGTGATGTAAGTCTAATCAAAAATTGAATAGCTGAGGTGAGAGATGTTGCTTTTAGTAGATATCGGTAATAGCAGTACCACATTTGGAATAAGCAAAGTAAGGAATAAATATTTCTCCTGGCATAGCCCGACAAATATCACAGGGAAAAAGAATTTGTTCAGGAAGACTCAATTAAAATATCTCAAAAAAGGCGGGATCGACCCGGATAAGGTAAAGGCGGTAGTGGTTTGTTCTGTCGTGCCTAAGCTGAATGTGAAGATAAAGGAACATTGCAAAGATTTATTCAAAAACAGCCGGTTTTTTCTAATTGGAAAAGATATTCCGGCCGCAATAAAGAATAAATATAGGAAGCCGCAGCAGGTGGGGAAAGACCGCCTTGTCAATGCTTTGGCTGTAAAATCAATTTATAGAATTCCCGCGCTTGTTGTTGATTTCGGCACGGCAATTACTATAGATGTTATATCAAAGAAAGGGGATTATCTGGGAGGAGTAATTGTTCCGGGAATAAATCTTTCTTTGAAAATCCTGTATGAAAATACTGCTTTGCTGCCGCTCTTAAATCCCCAAAAACCCAGGGCCGTATTAGGTAAGGACACGAAAAATTCTATTTTAAGCGGAATTTTTTACGGCTATTCTTTTCTTGTGGACGGGTTGATAAAAAAGCTTAGAACAACTTTAAGCGAAGCCCCTGTAGTAGTGGCAACCGGGGGAAATCTAAAGATAATGAAACCTCTCTGCAAAGAGGTAGACTATTACGAACCGGATTTAACCTTAAAAGGAATAGAAATAGCTTATAATAAGGCGATAAATAGAGTAAAATAGCTAATTTTTACTTAAGCCCCCTGAAAATCTTCAAAATTTCCTAAAATAATTTAAATTTAAGACTTGATTTTAGTTATTTAATATGTTATCTTTTAATTTCATGTAATTTAGCACTCAACAGGTGAGAGTGCTGATAAATAAGTGTTAACCTAAAAGGAGGTGTATG
>DAOVNL010000173.1 GCA_030630245.1 Candidatus Omnitrophota bacterium
AGCAAAAACATTTAAAGGATCCGCCATGGCTATGGTTAAATTATCGGCTACTTTCTCAAGAGCAATTACTTCATAACGCCGGGCGACTTGTTCAGGAATAAGTTTTACAATAGATGGTTTTAAACCGTAACTCGAAATATCTATATGGGCAAGCCCCAATTGCTGGGCAAGCACAACAATGAGCTCTTCTTCTTTAAGAAAACCTAGTTCGATTAGCGTCTGGCCTAAACGCGCACCAGCTTTTTTCTGCTCCTCAAGAGCCTTTTGGACCTGGCCGCTGTTGACCAATCCTCTTTGAATAAGATATTCGCCAAGAAGTTTTTTTTTGCCCTTATCCGCCGACATTATTTGTTGTCTCCTGTAGTTTTTTCAGGCGACGTTTTATCCCTTCGGCATCGCGGGCCTTAAGGCACGCGTCTTCCTCCGGAATAAGTCCCTTGTGCACAAGATCAGCCAAAGCCATATCAACACTCTGCATCCCCACTTTCGCGCCTGTTTCCAAAGATGAATAGATCTGAAATGTTTTTCCTTCCCGTATAAGGTTTCTAATCGCGGAAGTCGCAACCATTGTCTCTACTACCGGCACACGGCGCTTCTTATCTTTACTTAACATCAATTGCTGACAAATCACCCCCTGCAATGTCAGAGAAACCTGTATCCTAACCTGCTGCTGCTGGTAAGGAGGGAAAACATCAATAAGCCTGTCAATTGTCTGCACCGCGTCTGTAGTATGTAAAGTCCCTAAAACCAGGTGTCCAGTCTCAGCCGCGGTTATCGCGTGCGAGATCGTTTCCAGGTCCCTCAACTCTCCGACAAGAATCACATTAGGGTCCTGCCTTAACACATATTTCAAAGCGCTGGCAAATGATTTTGTATCCGAGCTTACCTCTCTTTGCTCAATAATACTTTTTTTATGAGAGTATAAATACTCAATGGGATCCTCAACCGTAATAACATGTGCTTTTCTTTGAGTGTTAATAATATTTATCATCGCGGCTAAGGTTGTAGATTTGCCGCTGCCCGCAGCTCCTGTTACCAAAACCATACCTTTATCAAGCATGGCAAAATCCTTTACAATATCAGGCAACTCTAATTCATCAACTGTTTTGATCTCTGATGCTAACCTTCGCAAAGCTATGCCTACGCTGCTTCTTTGTTTATGCAAATTAACTCTGAATCTTCCCACCCCGGCAATACCGAAAGAAAAATCAAGATCGTATTCTGATTCAAAAATTTTTATCTGCTCTTCATTAAGCATTTCATACGCATAATCTTTAGCAATCTGCGGAGTAACTTTACCCAGTTCCTCAAGAATTACAAGCTCTCCGTTTATACGCAATACCGGCGCGCTTCCGCATACAATATGCAGATCAGATGCCCCGCGCTGAGTAGTAAGCTCCAATAATTCTTTTAATTTCATAATTATAACAGCATCCTTTTTAGCAGTTCCGGTTTATTAGAATATGTAATCGCGTCACCGATTCTTATCAAACGCGCCTTGCATAAATCCGCGAGTGACTGGTTCATGCTAAGCATGCCTTCTTTCGTTCCCGTCTCTATCATAGAATAGATCTGATGCGTTTTTCTTTCCCTGATAAGATTAGCCACAGCAGGCGTTACGGTCATCGCCTCGATCGCGGCCACACGCCCTTTTCCGTCTGCTCTGGGGATCAAGCGTTGTGATATTACCCCTTGTAACGCCAGTGAAGTCTGCAATCTTATCTGCGATTGCTGCCCTTCAGGAAAGACATCAATAATTCTGTCAATTGTCTGCACCGCATCCACGGTATGCAAAGTAGCAAAAACTAAATGCCCTGTTTCAGCAGCTGTAATTGCTGTAGACATTGTTTCTAAATCACGCATTTCCCCAACCAGAATTACATCAGGGTCTTCACGCAAAGCATCACGCAAAGCCAAAGAAAAAGAAGGCGTATCCGCATATACCTCCCGCTGGTTCACAATACTTTTCTTGTGAGGATGAAGATGTTCGATAGGGTCCTCAATTGTAATAATATGACAAGCCTGCTCCATATTCACCAGATTGATCATTCCTGCTAAGGTTGTTGATTTTCCGGATCCGGTCGGCCCCGTGACCAAGACAAGCCCTCTCTGTTTTCTGGCAAGTTCCTCAACTATATAAGGAACCTCCATTTGGCTCAGGTCAGGGATTTCAAAAGGAATAAAACGAAGGGCAGCGGCAAGGTAGCCTTTTTCATAAAAAACATTTACGCGGAAACGCGCGATATAACTGTAGGTAAAATCAATGCTCCTTGCATGCTCAAGCTTAATTTTCTGCTCTTCAGTGAGCATTTTAGATGTCAGGCTTTCTACATCATTAGCGCTTAACGGTTCTGCCTCGGTAGGCATTAGCTTTCCGTAAATACGCATCATCGGAGGCAGCCCGACAGTAAGATGCAGATCGGAAGCATTCTTTTCTATTGCCACGCGGATCAGATCAAGAATCTCCATACTCCTAACCTTTTTCTATTTTATACTGTAGTATAAGTGTTTTAAGTTCTCCGACCAAATCATTAAGTTTTCTGATCAAAGCCAGTGCGTCCTCTTCATTGATTTTTTTATCCCTAAGACTGGCATATAGATTATTGGTTATCTGCGACAGTTCAAAAATCAGTTTTTTATCCTTAACTACCAGTCTCTGCATATTTTCAATAACAGAGTTAAACGCATCGGAAAGATTTTTAAGCTCATCATCTCTTCTTAAGTTAACGCTTGTAGTCAGGTCTCCCCGGGAAACATCACGCGCGGCTTTCTGCAGGCGGTATACAGGGCCGGCAATCTTATGTGAGACCACAATACCTATAAAACAAGCGATCACAAGCAGGATAGGCAGTTCGAAAAGTATCATTAAGTTTACCTTATCGAGTATACTGCTTATAGCAGCTGCAGTTTGCGCACTTGCATTCATTTCTGCAAGAGAAGACCAGCAGGAAAGATAAACCGTGAGGATTATTAAAGTGCAGGAGGCCAGTACCGCAACCAGAATTACACCGACATATTTAAATTGCAGCTTTTGCCCTATTAAAATCCTTTTTCTGATCAAATACTTTTCAAGAGCTTTCAAGCTTCCCCCTATTTTAATGATTTATAAATTAAACCCAAGACCCTTTGACTCCCTTCGGCCGCTCAGGGTCAATTCGACTACAGAGTTTTTTTCAGCTACGCTGATAAAAGCTCTAAG
>DAOVNL010000187.1 GCA_030630245.1 Candidatus Omnitrophota bacterium
CCACCCCATAATGAATAGGGATCCGCAATTTATCTAACGTCACAGGGTTCATTTTATTAAGATCTTCACAAAGGTGTCGGGCAGCATAATCAATCTCTGCATTCTTAAATCTTCTGAGTCTAACTTGTAATTTTCCACCTTCTAATTTTATATATCCTGACCTGTTGACTATTTTTGACAAGGCGGGTAAAACTTCCTTTTCTTTATCGTAATGATTCAACAACATCCGGCACATTTTATTTTTTATATTGTAATTGAAGACCTTAATGCAATCTAAAAATCGTTTCCTCTCGTAGTTCAGGTCAACTAATTTCTTGCCATCGTGCGCCTCATCAAATCTTATTTTTTCCGGAAGCTCATCAATCTGCTGATTCAGCAGTGTTAACTGGGAACGAATAGTTTCTATATCAGCCAGGGTTAAAATACGTTTCTCTTTTATTTGTTCCCACTCAGCATCCTTTTCCATCTCAGCTAAGACTTCATCTCCAAATTTGGATTTGAGACCTGAGAGTTCTGTTTTTAAATTTGTCCTCTGTTGTTTTAATTCTTTCAGTTTCGGATTATCCACCAGAGGCTGCTCTTCCAGGTCTTCAATCTCATGACCGGGCCAGTAGTTTATCAGATGTTTGTACATAAGTTCTTTTATCAGATTTTCCTCGCCCCATCTGTGACAGATCAAATCCACTAATATTTCCGCTGCTGTTTCCTCCTTGGTGGCATTGGTATAAATAGCGCAACGACGTTTGTCGGTCATCCTCTCCACAACAACAGTCCGGATTTTACCATATTTTTTCATCGTCCGTTCTGTTTCAAAATATCTTACTTTCTTAGCCTCCCTGATCTTGTAAGTCAGTGTCAGCTCATTATCAAACTTATCATCAGCAACATCGTAAACCCATTTCTCTGTATACTTAGCCCAGGTAATAAATATGGCTCTCCTTTTTCTTTTATCCATGTCCCTGCCGTCGAGGTGCCGGAATAACTCGGCGCTATAACCTTCCCTGTCAAATACAACTATCAGGTTCTCTATTTCTTCCTCGCTGACTCCAGCCTTTTTAGCTATTCTTTTTGCGTTCTCTATCATCTCCGGAACTTTGCGGAGCAAGTCTTCCCTTGATGAACGGATTAAAAACATCCACGGGTTGTATTTTTCATCAGCGCCCAGAAAGTTATAACTGCCTTTCATAGGTATTTTCCGAACACCATGGAACCCCATGCTTATCCGATACATGCCCGTGTAGGGCAAAAAATGGCCGTCAATAAAAAGCACGCCCCATTTGGCTAAACCCTTTTTCAAATAGAGCAAACTAAATTCATCAATTAGTTTTTCACTTATTTGCTGCTCTTTTACTTTATGCAGAAACCGACGTAATGTCCACAGACTCGGACTACAGGAACGGCTTATCAACATCCCAAATTCCTCTGGATAAGCTCTCTTAAAATCCTCCATAGAACGATAATCAAACGCGTCAAAATAAAACAGAGTCAGGCATAGCTCATCTAACGTGTAACCTTCATATGCTTTTATTTTAACAAGTTTCTTTATCGTCGGCAAATATGAGTACTGCTGCAACAGCGGGACAAAAAGCAAGCCCCCGATATATGTGTTGTAATCACCCCATTCTAATTGGTTCAAATATATTCGCTGAGCCGGAGAATAATGTCGTTTAGCTTTGAGCTCAAAACCCGGATAAAAATCATAAGCCGCATCTGTAATCTCACAGTCTTTTTCATCATCAACGGCATTTTCTGATTCCTCTTTTTCCCGGTTATTAACTAAACCAAAATTTAGATACAACTGCGCCTCTTGATTGGTCCCATCCCAAAAATCTCGTTGTTCTGTCGGGGTATCAAAATCGCTAACACCTTCTTTAACCAAACCGTTCTCTAATAATACCTGCCGAATACTTGGGATACTTACAGACTCACCCCAATCTTCTAATCGTTTTTGAATATCCTTATATTCCAAAACTCCTTGCTTTAGAGATATCAATAATATTTTGCCCCGCACTCGAGGCTTTAATTTCCAGCTGCCCTTCGGACCACGTTGTTGTGAAATTAAACCGGATAAACCATCTCTTGCAAAATTGGCCAGGTACCTGCTAATAACTTTCTTGTGTATCCCAAACAACCGGGCCAGATCTTCCCGCTTAACCAACTTAGACTCATATAATTGTACTATAGCTATCCGCTGTAACGCTTTGTCTTCGCAAGGCCAACTAAAATATGTACGCCCCTCGATCAAAACCTTTTTAAAACCATCAGACTCAACTATTTTAATTGCATGGGGATTATCCCAACCGGGAAAATACACCTGTTCCATGGCAACACACCCTCCTTAAGGGCATATTATACCACGAACTCGTTTAAATTTAAAGAACCGAAATTATTTTCTCCAACTCAAGGCTAAAAATTTTTACCGTGATTGATTGCTATGACCTCTGATTATTAAGTAGATTTGTTTTGCTTAGGTTTGATTTTGCGGCGGCGCTGACGAAGACGAGTCAGCCTTTGTTTTATCTTGGCTTCATAACCTGATTCAGAAGGCTGATAATAAACTTTATCCACAGGGATATAATCCTGCTCTACAAAGTGACCCGGAAAATCATGAGCGTATTTATATCCCTGGCCCCGGCCTAATTTATCCGCGCCGGGATAACCGGCCTCTTTAAGATATTGCGGTACTTCCAGAGTCCGGCCCTGCTTTACATCCTCAGCTGCTTTTTCAATCCCCATATAAGCGGCATTGCTCTTAGGCGCCGTAGCAATATAAGTTACGGCCTGGGCCAGAGGTATTCTGCATTCCGGAAGACCGACAAATTCAGATATTTGCAAAGCGGCATTGGCCACCATTAAGGCATGGGGATCGGCATTACCTACATCTTCAGCCGCGCAGATAACTATCCTGCGGGCAATAAAACGCGGATCTTCCCCGGCATAGATCATCTTGGCCAGCCAATAAAGCACAGCATCCGGATCTGAGCCGCGCATGCTTTTTATAAACGCG
>DAOVNL010000084.1 GCA_030630245.1 Candidatus Omnitrophota bacterium
AAATGGTCATGCCCGGAGATAATGTGGCTATGGAAGTAGATCTTATCGTACCGATCGCGATGGAGAAGGAATTGAGATTTGCTATTCGTGAAGGCGGCCGCACGGTTGGCGCGGGCGTTATATCGGAAATTATTGAATAGGAAGAGGGTATAAGAGGATGGCGCAGCAAAAAATCAGAATAAGATTAAAGGCTTACGATCATCGCGTGCTGGATCAGTCCGCGGAGGAGATTGTCAACACAGCCAAACGAACCGGAGCAAAGGTTTCCGGCCCCGTGCCTCTTCCAACCAGGAAGTCAGTATATACAGTGCTGCGCTCTCCTGTGATTGATAAAAAATCGCGGGAGCAGTTTCAGCTGAGAACACATAAACGTTTACTTGAAATCATTGAACCTACAGCTAAGACAATTGACGCGCTCAAACGTCTTGATTTGCCGGCAGGCGTAGATGTGGAAATTAAATAAAAAGGGTAGATAGATGTTAGGAATCTTAGGACAAAAAGCGGGCATGAGCCAGATATTTAAAGAGGACGGGAAATGTATTCCGGTGACCTCTATAATTGCCGGGCAGTCTTATGTTGTACAGGTAAAAGAAAAAGATAAAGAAGGCTATAGAGCGGTGCAGCTTGGCTGGCAGGAGAAAAAGGAAAAACGAACAACCAAGGCCTTGGCCGGACATTTTAAAAAGGCCAAGGTAACGCCGAAGAAGTTTGTCCGCGAAATGCGCATTGATGGTGATGAACAGTTTGAGATAGGGCAGATAATAGAACATAATATATTTAAAGAAGGGGATTTTGTTGATGTTACCGGCATGTCCATAGGTAAAGGTTTCCAGGGCGGTATGAAACGTCATGGCTGGAGCGGCGGGCCGAGAACTCACGGAGGGATGAATCACAGAGGCCCGGGTTCTGTGGGCGCGACTACTACTCCGGGCCGCGTTTTGCGCGGGCATGCTTTGCCCGGACATATGGGCAATCGCAGAACAACTGTGCAGAATTTAGAGATTATTAAAGTTGACAAAGAAAAGAATATCCTGATGGTAAAAGGCGCTATACCCGGATATAAAGGATGTTATCTGGAAGTTAGAAAGGCAAAGAAGAAGTAAAATGGTTACACTTCCAATAAATAATTTAGCTGGAAAAGAAGTCGGAAAAGTTGATCTTGATGAAAAAGTTTTTAACGGCAAGGTCAATGTGGCATTGCTGCATCAGACAACCGTTATGTACATGGCAAACAAACGCCAGGGTACAGCGAACACAAAAACCCGTGCCCATGTAAGCGGAGGCAATTCAAAACCATGGCGGCAAAAAGGAACAGGCAGAGCGCGTGTCGGTTCATCGCGCAGCCCTCTTTGGAGGAAAGGCGGTGTTGTTTTTGGCCCGCATCCGCGGGACTATTCGTATCAGCTGCCCCGGAAAATGAAGAAAAAGGCCCTGATTTGTAGCTTGAATTCCAGGCTGAATGATAATCTTGTTAAGATACTCGAGGAGCTGAAAGCGGACTCAGGCAAAACAAAAGATTTTTTAAATATAATTCAGGCGCTAAACCTGCAGAACAAAACACTTTTTGTCTGCGATAACCCGACTGATAGCACGCTGCGCTCATCGAGAAACATTAAAAGTGTCAAATTGATGCCTCCTCAGATGATCAACGCGCTTGACATTTTGTTGCATAAGAATATTGTGATTACGAAGAAGGCGCTTGGTGAGCTGACAGCTCGTTTGCAAAAGGGAGAATAAAGAGTAGTGCAGAATTCATTCAGAATAATTAAATACGTATTGCGCACAGAAAAAAGTACTGAGCTTGAACCGCAGAATAAATATATTTTTTGTGTAGATAAAAAAGCAAATAAAATTCAAATCAAAGATGCTATTGAATTTATTTATCGTGTGAAAGTGCAGAATATAAATACCGCTACAATGCCGGGCAAGAAAAGAAAAGTACGTTATAAAACCGGAAAAACTCCGGAATGGAAAAAGGCGGTAATCACATTGCAAAAAGGACAAAAGATTAATTTAGCTTAAAAATAAGATCTCTCGCCTTAAAAGGCTCGAGATTAACTCACCCCAAAACATGGGGGTTCGTTAAGGAGAATAAATAGTGGGTATTAAACGTTATAAACCAACAACCCCGTCTTTACGCTGGCGCACAGGATCTGATTTTTCCCAGATCACTAAGAGTAAGCCGGAAAAGTCTTTAACTACTGCTTTGAAAAAGACCGGCGGAAGAAATTCGCAGGGTAGAATAACCTGCCGCCATCGCGGAGGCGGGCATAAAAGGCGCTATCGTATTATTGATTTTAAACGCGATAAACATGATATAGCCGCGACCGTTTTATCTATTGAATATGATCCGAACCGCTCTTGCCGTATCACGCTTGTGCAGTACAGCGACGGAGAAAAAAGATATATTATTGCCCCGAATGATATCAGGGTCAATGATGAGATAATGGCAGGGGAGAATGTGGAAATAAAACCCGGTAACGCTTTGCCGATCCGCAATTTGCCGCTTGGTATATTCATTCATAACGTTGAACTTATGCCGGGACAGGGAGGGATTTTGGCAAGAAGCGCGGGCACTGCCGCACAGCTTATGGCAAAAGAAGGTAAGTTTGCGCATATTAAAATGCCTTCCGGAGAAATAAGATTGGTACCTATCGCGTGCTATGCGGTTGTAGGACAGGTTGGTAATCCCGATCATGAGGCGATTTCACTGGGTAAAGCCGGCAGATCACGCTGGCTGGGAAGAAGACCGCGGGTTCGAGGTGTAGCAATGAATCCGGTTGACCATCCCCATGGCGGCGGAGAAGGTAAAGCCGGCCAGGGGAATCCGCATCCTGTGTCTGCCTGGGGTAAGCCGACAAAGGGTTACAGGACAAGAAAGGGCAAGAAAGCCTCAAATAAATTTATTGTAAAACGCCGCGTAAGTAAGCGGCGTTCAAAATAATTAAAATAGTAGGAGAGTAAAATTATATGGCGCGTTCAATAAAAAAGGGTCCATACATCGATCCAAAGTTACTGAAAAAAGTAGAGAAAATGTCTAAAAGCTATGATCGAAAGCCCATAAAGACCTGGTCCAGGCGTTCGACTATAACCCCGGAATTTGTCGGGTTCACTTTTTCGGTTCATAACGGCAAGTCTTTTCTGCCTGTGTTTGTGACTGAAAATATGGTCGGGCATAAACTTGGCGAATTTGCTCCGACAAGAATTTTCCGTAAGCATAGCGGTGTAAAGGCAAAGCAGGCAGAACAAAAGAAATAATTATTAAAGATTATTGGGAGAAATAATGCTATCAAAGGCAAAAGCACGGCATATTAGAATTTCAGCGCAAAAAGTAAGATTGGTTTTGGATTTAATCAGAAGAAAACCGGCGAATAAGGCTTTATCTATCTTAGGCAATACCCGCAAAAGAGCGGCTGAGATAGTTTCCAAACTGCTGCGCTCCGCGATTGCTAATGCCAAGAATAAAGGCATAAACGAAGACGGTTTGTTTATTTCCAAGATCTGTGCTGATGAAGGAGTAACCTGGAAGCGGTTTCAGGCTAATGCGTTCGGACGCGGCTCAAGAATTTTAAAGCGCACAAGCCATATTACTATTGAGCTTGATAAAAAAGCGGTTGCGCCTAAGGCTGTAGAGCCTGCTGCAGAAAAAGCTGCAAAAAAGACAGAAAAGCTGGTAAAAGCCGAAAAAGAAACCAACCCGGCAGTAAAAAAGACGGCAGAAAAAGCAAAAGGTATTAAATAAATTCGTTGTATACGAGGAGGAAAAGTGGGACAAAAAGTACACCCGTTGAGTTTTAGATTAGGATACATTAAGGATTGGAGATCTCGTTGGTTTGCTAAAAAAAAAGAGTTTCCTCGGAACCTGCTGGAAGATTTGAAGATCAGAAAGTTTATCAAGAAAAATTTTTCTCAAGCCAATGTATCTAAAGTAGACATAGAGCGCGCGGCAAAAAGAGTAAGGGTGATTGTTTTCTCCGGCCGCCCTGGAGTAATTATCGGCAGACGCGGTGCGGACATTGACCGTCTTCGTGATGAACTGCAGAACATGACGAATAAAGAAGTTTTTGTAGATATAAAGGAAATTCAGAATCCGAATGTTGATGCGCAGCTGGTTGCTGAAAATGTAGCTTTTCAGCTTGAAAGACGCGTGGCCTTTAGAAGGGCGATGAAAAAAGCGGTTTCGCAGTCCATTGCCTCAGGGGCAGGCGGAATAAAAATAATGTGTTCCGGGCGATTAGGCGGCGCTGAAATTGCCCGCACGGAAAAATATAAAGAAGGAAAAATTCCGCTGCATACCTTAAGAGCGAATATCGATTACGGGTTCGCGGAAGCGTTAACAACGTATGGAATTATTGGCGTAAAATGCTGGATTTATACGGGTGATGTTATTCTAGATAAAACAACGCGGGCCGCGGATACAGCTGCGGATGAAGGAGACAAGCAGTAATGGTTTTAATGCCTAAACGAGTAAAATTTCGCAAAACACACCGCGGCCGCAGAAAAGGCTGTTCTAACGGCGGGTCCAAGGTTAGTTTTGGTGAATTCGGATTACAAGCATTAGAAGCCGCATGGGTGAAGAATACACAGTTGGAAGCTTCGCGTGTGGCATTGACGAGATCCGTGCGCAGAGGCGGTAAGATATGGATCCGTATTTTCCCGGATAAGCCTGTGACAAAAAAGCCGGCTGAAACAAGAATGGGAAAAGGTAAAGGTATGCCGGAATACTGGGTAGCCGTAGTTAAGCCCGGAAGAATAATTTTTGAGATTGAAGGCATCCCGTTCGACATGGCCAAAGCGGCAATGCGTCTTGCAGCCTCAAAGCTGCCGATGAAAACTAAATTTGTAAGCAGAGTACAGATATAAGTAAGAAGTAAAAAACAGGATTTAGATAGCTGATAGTTAGAAACATGATGTACGTCAGAAACTGAAGAGTGAAATTATGGCAATAAAATCTAAAGAATATAAAGATTACGCAAAACCTGAG
>DAOVNL010000114.1 GCA_030630245.1 Candidatus Omnitrophota bacterium
AACGCGATGAAAATTTAGCAAAGAAAGCCATTCTTTTTGATTCGGAAGCAGATAAATTGAGAAATTTAATTTGCGATGAATTGATAAACGATTATATGGTCAAAAACGGCACATCTGCTTCTCGGGCAATTCCTCTTTTTTTAATTGCCCGCCACTTGGAAAGAATTTGTGACCATGCTACTAATATTGCCGAAGATGTTATTTATATGGTTCGGGCAGAGGTTGTAAAGCATCATTATGAAGAATTAGAAAATAACAGTGATTAGCTGCTCATCTAATATTTCCTCTCTTGGTAATCGTCCTCCTATGCTAAAACTTCAAAGGACAGGTGGTGCAGGCCTGTGCCTGTTAGGGTCTGCTACCAATGCAGCCATTAACTTTCCTGGGAACTTCCATAGGTTGTAAGATTTTGATTTCTTTGGCGATTATTTTTTTGCCTTTCCCTGATTAGCAACCGCGTTCATGGCATTTGCTATTGCTTCCTGATTGCCAAGATAATAATGTTTGATCGAATTTAAATCTTCATCGAGCTCATATACAAGCGGAATGCCTGTAGGAATGTTGAGTTTTACAATTGCCTCATCACTTACATCATCCAGGTATTTTACCAGAGCGCGCAAGCTATTACCATGAGCGGCAATAAGCACTCTTTTGCCTGATTTTATCGCAGGGGCAATAGTTTCATGCCAATACGGAAGAAATCGTTCAACCGTGTCTTTTAAACACTCAGTTAAAGGAGTGTCTTTTTCATCTAGGTCCGCATATCTCGGATCATTTCCCGGATAGCGTTCATCTGTTTTTTCAAGTACTGGAGGAGGAGTGTCATAGCTTCTTCTCCAAACAAGTACCTGATCGTCGCCGTATTTAGCGGCTGTTTCAGCTTTATTTAATCCTTGTAATGCTCCGTAATGGCGTTCGTTTAATCTCCACGAGCGAATAACTGGTATCCACATTAGATCCATGCCGTCAAGAGTGATCCAAAGTGTTCTGATTGCTCGTTTTAAAACAGATGTAAAGGCAATATCAAAGCTATATCCTTCGCTTTTTAATGTTTCACCCGCTGCTTTTGTCTCTTTAATACCTTTTTCCGAGAGATCAACGTCAGTCCAGCCCGTGAATTTGTTCTCCTTATTCCAGGTGCTTTCTCCATGTCTTAGCAGTACAACTTTATACATAATAAAAATCCTCCCTTTTTTCTGATTACTTTTTGTAATTATACTCTTTCCGAAGCATTATTTCCAGCATTATATTTGTTTTGCATTTAAATACCACAAATAGTAGAATAATTGTATTAAAGAATAATTTTTGCTTAGGAAATCCTAACTATAATATAAACAAGGGGTTTCTATTTCATAAAGAAATAGAATTGCTCAAAGAATATGTGTTTAAGGATCCAAAAGCGGCTTAATTCTTTCTTCAGCTCTACAGTATAGGGTGAATAAAAATAATGATAAAAAAGAAAATTATTTTAGAGGATATTCAAGAGGAAGACTTACTCAAAACCCGGATACGGGATTTGCCGGTAAGTATTGAGGGAACCTGGCTGGATGATTGTGTAAAAGAACTTTACCGGGAACTTGATGAAAAAGGTATAAAATTTAAACCGGAATGCTATCTTGCCGATGAATGGCTTGCCCCCGATACAGAACCGGTCGTGGGTATCCCTTTTTTTCTTGCTCATCCGGTGCTGATGAGGCTTGAAAAACAGATGATGCTTGATGTCGAGGGAGAAACAAAGGCCTGGTGCATGAAACTTTTGCGCCATGAGACAGGCCACGCGATAAACTATGCCTATAAACTTTATGCTAAGAAAAAATGGCGGGAGCTGTTCGGCCATTTTCACAAAGAATATACGGATACTTACCGCTTTCGGCCTTACAGTAAGAGTTTTGTCAGGCATTTGGAAGACTATTATGCGCAGTATCATCCTGATGAGGATTTTGCCGAGACATTCGCGGTTTGGCTGAGTCCTGAAATTGATTGGCAGATTCAGTATAAAGGATGGAAAGCGCTGCAAAAGCTGAAATTTGTTGATGAGTTGATGCAGGAAGTTAAGCAAAAAGAACCTAAGCTTAAAAAGGGGAAAAAATGCTGGCAGGCCTCAAAGCTGACTTCCACTTTAAAAAATTATTACAAGAAGAAAAAGTCTCAATATGCGGAAGATTTCCATGATTTCCATGACGCGAATCTTAAACGGATTTTTCAGCAGGCCCAGGGGCAAAATAAAAAAGCGATACTTGCTTATAAAATAATACGAAAATATAGAAAGAATATAATAAATATAGTTTCGCGCTGGACAGGAGAAAAGAAATATATTATAGACGGGTTGCTGAAGTCTCTGATGCAGCGTTCTAAAGACTTATCTTTAATTGTGGTTGATCCGGAGCCTTTGAGCATGATAAAGATCTCAACATATATAACCGCTTTAATGATGAATTATATGTATACCGGCAGGTTGAGGGGTAAAAAATGAATAAGCGCAAAAAAGTTCTTTTGGTTTTTGATACTCCCGTCAATAAACCCCGTGGTTATAGTTATGCGGATGAGTTCCGGGAGGTCGATTGGGATACTGAAAGTAACGTATATAACGCATTAGTAGAGAACGGTTATGATGTTAGGCTGCTTGGTATTAATAAAGATGTTAATATTTTACTTCAGGAGATAAAGGAAAACAGGCCGGATGTCATTTTTAATCTGGCTGAGGTTTTTGACAGCAAAGCTTCTCTTGATAAGAATTTTGTAGGTTTCCTTGAAATGCTTGGGATTCCCTATACCGGTTCATCATCAAAGGCTTTGTTTTTATGTAACGATAAAGCGCTGCATAAAAAAATACTAAGATTTCACAGAATAAGAGTTCCTAAATTTCATGATTTCTACAGGCAGCACAAAGTCTGGGTGCCTAAAAAACTGCGGCTTCCGCTGGTTGTAAAACCTCTGGCAGATGAAGCATCAAGAGGAATATCGCAGGCATCAATCGTTGATAGTGAACAAGCGCTTAAAGAGAGGGTAAACTTTATTCATGAGAAAATGAACATGGACGCGATTGCGGAAGAATATATACCGGGCAGAGAGCTTTATGTCAGCTTAATCGGCAATAAGAGAGTTGAAGTCTTACCTTTTAGAGAGATGAAATTTGGGAATGTTGCCGGTGAGGATGAGCCTCGTATCGCGACATACAAGGCTAAATGGGATAAACAATACCGTAAAAAATGGGGCCTTAAAAACACTTTTCCCGGTAAGCTCGCAAACGGAGTACAAGAAGAATTAGAAGAAATTTGCAAGAGGGCTTACCGTGCTTTAAACATGCAGAGCTATGCCAGGTTTGATGTGCGGGTTACACAAAGCAGCAGGACTTTTATAATCGAGGCTAATGCTAATCCAAACCTTGCTAAAAGCGATGAAATTGCCCAATCAGCGGAAAAAGCCGGAATTTCTTTTAATAAATTAATCCAGAAGATTGTGATGCTTGCTTTTAAACGCAGGCATTAAATTAAATATTTTGATAATCAGGAAATAAAATGGCTAAAAAACATATGTTATTATACGGGAAAAAATCAGTTTTGGAAAGATTAAGAACTAATCCGAAAAATATTAAAAAAATAATAAAAGCGGATAATTTTAATGAGCTTGATATTAATAAGCTTATATCAAAACATAATATTATTGCTGAAACTCTGCCCGCAAAGAAAGTCCAGGATTTAAAGCGGGCAAAAAATGTGCAGGGTATTGTTGCCTGGGTCGATAAATTCAGTTACAGCAGTTTTGAGGACTTGCTCAGGCCGAAAAATAAACTTACTCCTGTTTTTCTGGATAGGATAAACGACCCTCAGAATCTCGGGGTTATTATCCGCACGCTTGCCTGCTTTGGAAAATTTTGCGTTATTCTGCCGGAAAAAGAGGCATGTCATATTACGGAGGCGGTAATGCATGTGGCAAGCGGAGGGGAAAATTATGTTCAGGTTTCTATAGTTTCGGATATGGCAAAGGCAATAAGCGCAGCTAAAAGGCATGGGTTTTGTATTTTGGGGGCGGTGATAGATGAAGGGGCAAAAGATATCAATTCGCTTAAATTAAAATTTCCTTTAGCGCTTGTTCTTGGGGCCGAAGCTACTGGAATTTCATCTAAAAACCAAAAGCTGCTTGATGAGAATTCATATATTCCCATGCAGGGGGCAAAACTTCCTTTGAACGTAAATACAGCCTTCACGATCTTTTCCCATGATATT
>DAOVNL010000146.1 GCA_030630245.1 Candidatus Omnitrophota bacterium
AAGATATTTTAATATACCTATGCTTCTACTTTTATCTATCCGGCAAACAAAGCATATTTTTAACTTACAAAGCTTATTTCCCATTTAAATATTTTCTCCATACAATTTAAAAATTATTAAGAGTGATAAAGTATATCATAGCTTTAAAAAGCTTATAAGGGATCCGGCGAAGAGAAAAGTATCCGCAATATATTGCAAACACACAAGATAGGGAAAAACAGAAAAATGGTAAAAAAAAGGGAGATGCGAAGAACGGGGGAAGTAGGGGTCTTCTTTCAACGCCTTATAAGATATAAGGGCGTCTAACTTCGCATCCCCAAAAATTATTCTATTTAAAATCATTAAATAAACTATTCAAAAGCTTCCGCAAAATAACAAACGGATTTTAAGTATAGCATAGGTTTTTGGAAAATACAAGTATTGGGGAGATTTTTTTAAAATACGCCTCAGCGAGGTGAAATAACTCTTTTATTATGTAAAAACTCCCTAAAGTGAGTTTTTTTGGCCTGCCAAACTTTTTAATCAACCATTTCACCGTGCCGATAGGCACACCTTTTTAGGGGGTACAGATTTTTAAAGAAGAGGGGGGTAATACTCCCCTTCTTCTTTGACTAAGAGTTCATCCTTTTGGAAAGGGGTAATCCCGAGAGGGGAAAACTACGTTTTCCCTATCGGAACGAACAAAACCTCACATTTTTTGTGAGGTTTTTGAGTTGGTGCGGAGGGAGGGATTTGAACCCTCACGAGATTGCTCCCACTAGCCCCTCAAGCTAGCGTGTCTGCCATTCCACCACCTCCGCACAGCAGAAAAATAATAAGTGTTTTATTTATACCATGAAGAACAAAAAAATTCAAGAAGGAATTTTTATCCATAAACTAAAAACCCATGCAAACCATGTTATAACCCCGGGGGTTGTAACATGGTATTTTTAATATAATAGCTCTGAGGCTATAGTATCATAAAACAACACTCCTTTTTTACTAAGTCTATACCCGGACTTAGACTTTAAAATCAGCTTTTGACTTACAAAATCATCAAGTTTTTCGCGTAACTGAACATCTATCTTCTTCTCTATATCATCTTCAATATCGCTTAAAGAAAACCCTTTTAGAAGCCTTAAGTTAAGGATTATCGTTTCCGCTAATCTATCTATTTGCCCTAATTTCTCCTTATTATATTTAAAAAATTTACCAGCCTGCGCCTGAGCCTGGTATTTCTCTATGTTCTTCGGCTTATTAAAACGTTCCCCGTTTATATAGGAATACGCTCCGGCCCCTAAGCCGATATATTCTTCGTTGCGCCAGTAAATAGAATTATGCAAAGACTCCCGCCCTCTTAAAGCAAAACTTGATATTTCATAATGAGAAAACCCTGCTTTTTCCAGTTTGCTGCAGCCAAGCTTATACATTTTAGTCTGCAGATCATTGTCCGCGACATCCAGCTTGTCTTTGATGCGGTAAAAAGGCGTGCCTTTTTCTATTTTCAGATCATAAAAGGATATATGAGAAATTCCGGTCTTTAAAAACCTATCCAGGCCTTTTTCCCAATCCTTTAGAGTTTGTTCCGGCATACCATAAATAAGATCAATACTTGCCTTATTGAAGCCGGCATTTTTTATCAGGCCTATCGCCTTCATTACATCCCTTGCAGTATGAGCCCGGCCTAAAAGCATTAGATCTCTATCATCAAAGGACTGTACCCCCATACTAACCCTGTTTATTCCGCACTTTTTATATATTGAAAGTTTTTTACGTGAAATGCTCTCAGGATTGACCTCTATTGTCACCTCCCTGACACAGCGGATATCAAAATCATGCTTAATCCTATGTAAAATCCGCGCGATATATTCTGCCTTTATCAAAGAAGGAGTGCCCCCTCCAAAGTATATGGATTTAACAATATGTTTTTCCTTGTTAAGACTTGAAATTCTACTATCCGCAGATAATGCTTTTAGATAGGCAGTTATCTGGTTTTCTCCCGCGGGAACTAAAGAATTGAAATTACAGTATGCGCACTTTTTAACGCAAAAAGGAATATGTACATATAAACCGAAAGGTTTCATAGTTTTAAAAAGCTGCCCCCAGGGCATATGCGGAGACGTACATATAGGTACGCCGCACAAGTGAGTAAACAAGTAACGCAGTAGATGTGCGTTTTGCAACAGTCCCTAATATCCAAACTCACTCTTCCAATCACGCTCCAAGACATCTAAATCAACGTAAAGAACATCCTTAACCGCTTTGTAAATACTATCTCCTCTTTTCAGATGTTCCAAAAGGGTCTTCATGTCATGCAAAGAAGATCTGTTAATAAGATAATTTATAAACGATTCTGACTGGGCATAAACCAGCTCGATACGATTCGGCGAGAGAGCAGACAATTTATTTAAATCCATAACACCAAGCCTGTCGATAGAAAAAGAGGTTTTATTTTCAAACGCCTTTTTTAAAACTATTTTCCTTGCTTTGCGCATTTCCGGGGTTTTAAATCTTTTTGCCGAATACTCAGCCAGCCCTTCATTAAGCCAAAGCGGAACATTATCTCCGCCTAATATGCGTACAAGCACATGCGTATATTCATGGTATAATACAGCCTTCATATAAATTTTATTTTCAATCAGATTTTCACCAAAACGGATTTTCCCGTCATATGTCCCGGCAGCCCAATCAGGGAAATAATCCAGTTTTTTCAATTTATTTCTTGGATAAATAACCACCGGTACCGCAGCCCTGGGATAAAGATCATAGTCTTGTCCGACTTCCCTGTAAGCATTCCGCAAAATCTCCGAGGCCTCATCAGCCAGATCCTGCTTGTCAATGCCTTCAAATTTCAACTTGAAGTTTTCGATCTCTTTTACGCTGAAATTTCTTTCTGTTTCCTGTTCTTTTTTAAGCTTTTCAAGTTTAATACGTACATTATACAGGCTGGGATTAAGCTCTAAGGCCTTATTCCAGTTATCCTTTGCCCTGTAATAGTTATCTCTTGAATAAGCGATCTCCCCTTTCAGAACGTATAAATATGGGTTGTTTTCATCAAAACGCTCAGCATTTACAAGCATCCTCTCAGCATTATCATATTCATTTTTACGCATGAAATTATCTGCCCAAACAAGATATACAGTTGCCGCATTTTTCTTCAACACCAGCTCATCCGGGAAGTAATCAACCGCTAATCTAAGGCATTGAGCTGCCTTGCGGAAATTACCTCTATCTTTGAACTCAAGCCCGCAGCTGTTATAGTAAACTGCCAGCGTTTTCTTTATAACCTCCACATCCGGAGCAAGATCAAAAGCTCTTTCTTCTTTATCTATTGCCTCTTCCCACAAACCGGCATCAGCCAGCTCTTTTGCCCGATTATGGTAATAAACACTTAGCTCCTGCCTTAACTTTTCATTGTAGGGATCATACGCAATTTTTTTCTCATACTCTTCAATTAATGATTCGAGCCCGCTTTCCTCCCCTGAAAACAGAGTCCCAGGGTTTATAAAAACAAGCCCTGGAAGCAGTGCAATAAATAGCGCAAAAATTATATTTAACCTAAAACCCATTAATAAACCTCCGAATCCCGCGGATTGCTGAATATAAATTCATCCTGTTTCATACGTGTCTAAATTAGCCTGAGACTATCGAAAAAGTAAACGCGTTTGAAACATAATTCTGATAAATCCGAATCCTT
>DAOVNL010000148.1 GCA_030630245.1 Candidatus Omnitrophota bacterium
AATATGCTTCGCTCCCATTAACCTTCTCAGAACATCCAAATACTCATCTTTTTCTCCATACGATTTGCCGGTTACACCCACTTCTATAAAGCTGGAAATAGCAAGCAAATTATAAAAGCATATATGCATATTTTCCGGCATAGTATCAATGATATTCTCAATGCGTTCTTCAAATACACTGCGCGTAATTCTTCCCTGTCCCAGATCCCATACACTTTTACGCAATAGAACCAGGTTAACCATTATTGTAATCTCTTCAGAAGAAAATCCAAACTCTTGCCGCTGAACATGATCTGTAATCATCGTACGCATTATCAAGCTGTCTTTTAACTCTATAGCCGTCCAAAAACCGATTGACTGCCATAAGAGTTCATATTCTTTCTGGTTTAAAAGCCGGCCGAAGCGATCTCCAATATCCTTCCCCGCTGACATTGTTTCCATATATCGTCCTTCATAGATCAGATCCAGGAGATGCCGCGCGCGTTTAATAAATTCTGTTTTTTCCTTTTCTATCATTGGAGTTATAATTTCATTAAACCCTTCTGCTCCATCCTTGCCCTTATGAACAATTTTGCCATTCTCCTTTTCTTCCCTCTCATACAATTTCTTCATAATCGCGAGGAATGATTCCCTTAGCTGCTTAAGAGACAAATACTTTTTCCCAAGCTTAAAATTCTTTTCTGTCATTTTCGTTACCCATTCAGCGCGTATAAGAAAGTTAATGCCACCTATAATTTTCTTAGCGGAAATAGTCTCAAAAGATACGCCGGAATCCTGGAGCAAAGTTTCTATACTCTCAAGAAGCTCAGTAGAAATATTAGAATTTGCCCATAGTTTAAATGCTGCCCGGGAGCTCATATCCAGCGCTTTCTCTATCGCCTGCCCATCTTCTTTCGCGCGTATTACATTGGTAAGCCGCCTTAATATTCTCTTATCTAAGCGGATGTCTTTTTTAAGGAACTTGATCAGAATTGATTCTATGTATTTAAGCATATCCTTTTGATTATTTTTCCTGATAATCGAATCAATTTCTAAAACCATCGGCTGCCAATCAATTTTGCCAAGTATCTCATGATTCTGCATTTTTAAAATAATACTCTTCGCTGTGAGGGAAGCCTCTGTTGTCCCAAGCTGTAAGGAACGAATAATCCGTTCGCGCGTTTCCACTAACGCCCGCACCCGCAGGCTGTACTGTTCTAACCCTGCCAATTTCCATTTAAGTTTTTCAAGTTCTTTAACTCTCCCAATCGAGCGAATAATTTTCACTGTCCGGGTAACAACCGACTCAAAACTCTTATCTGGAGCACAATCGTCATTTTCTCCTTCCCCGCGCAGTTCAATATTTACAAATCCCATTGGAGCAATATCTTCTATATATGTTTTAAACCGCCGGACTACAAGAGGCTTTTTATGCAGCCCTGATTCAACCAAAGCATTACCGAATCCCTCTTGAATACTCATTATCATCACCAGGTCACTTGCCGCGTATGCCTCATCAAGCACAAACTCTTTTGCTCTTTTCCAGCGTTTACAATTACTCGCGTCAATTACATGCTTCTCTCCTAAGAGAGATTTAAATTCAGCTATCTTAGCCTCTGCGTATTGTCTATCCTCATCATCGCCCGGATGCGGAAACAAGACTTTAATCCTTTCTTTTTCTTTATCCGATAAATTTCTTAACACGTGACGAAGAATTTCAATAACAGTTTCAAGCCCCTTACGTTTAATCCGGCGTACAGGAAGAACAATTACAATATCATCTTCCGCGATTTTAAACGCTTTTCGGAATTCCTCTATTCTGGATTCAGAAATTTTCGGAGGATTATGAAAATCCCGATAATTGTAAAAAACATCAGATTCAACACTATAGTGATTAAATAATTCTTCTTGTAGGGGGGTATTAATTACGCAATTCACAGAATACTGTGTCCCGGCAATCATATTTCGCAGGTTTTTGGTTAACTGCTCGCCTTCATATTCAAAAAAATTCCTTTCCCAGAAAAAGTCGTGGCCGAATTTTATAATACGCAGATCAAACTCCCGATGTAATTCATCAAGCAGCTCTTTTTCAATTTCGAAAAGCGCCGCGGATAATGACATGTTGCCCGCGTACGCCTGAGTATTTGTCGAGATCAATACATCAATCTTGTCATTGATAATATGCTGGCGCAGCTTTTCTTTTAGAATTGTCTTGATAATATCCAGTTTTTCCTGCTGCGCGCGGGAAATATATTTCTTTCGGAACACATCCTTATATAGGCGGGTCAGGCCCTTGCCCTTGATGATCTCTTTTATTTTTTCAAATTTTTCCTCATCAATTTCTCCGGCATCCAACATTCTCCTATAAAGAATAATAATTTCCTGTTCATCAAAAACAAAGTGAGCTGAAGCATCTCCTCGTGCAGCCGTTACATACGGCAACCGTGTACGAGTACTGCCTGACCAATAAGTAATCTTTCCCGCGCCAATCTCGTTGAGCATTTTTGCCCACATAGCAATTTCAAGAGAAACGCCATCAAGAGAAGAATCCCCGCCTAAATATTCAGTATCATCAATCCGAAAAGAGCAAAAACAAAAATTCTTTCCGCGTACATACGCCCCGGTAATACGTTCCTCTTCAAGCAATTCAGGTGAGAATAGTTTAAAATTTTTTTGTGCCGCGGGAAGATTGATAAGCAGTGACGGAGATAATGTTACAGGGCCTACTCGCGCGTTACAACTACCTATACCGGCTAAAGCGCAGTTACTAAAAAAAAGCGAGTAAATACATAATATGCCCAGAATCCGGCGTGTAATACGGCAAACGTGAAATTTATTTTTTGTAGTACTTTTCAAACGCCGCATTTTTACAATTTCTCCCCAGTTTTTGACATCAATTACATTGCTTTAATAAGGCTTTGCTGCAAAACGGCAAAACCGCACGAATTATCACTAATATTTAACAAATGTTCACAAATAGCTCATCGGTAATCTGCGTTAAATTCGTATCTTAATTCGTGTTGATTTACGGGAACTGTGTTTCACAACAATCCCAATAAACTCAGCAGGTTCGACTTATTTTAGTCTTTAAAAAAGATACAGCAAAGGTGATAAAGTATATCATGGAATTGCTCTTTTCGCAAAAAAAATAGGCATTTTTCTTGCGTTATAACATATTGATAAATAATAAGATATAAGTTTTAGCAAGGATTCTAATGCTTCTTTATTTATTATTGCTCAAAGAGTTAATAAAGAAAGGATTTTTCTGTTATTTCCTGAAGGGAAGTTTCGGGGGTTGCCGGGATCCAGATATTCGCTATCTATATCGCCTGCCAAATAAATCTTATTTCGGGATCAGAAATCTTACTTTTTAACGCTTCGCTTATCTGCGGCAATTTTACGCCAAGCTTTAATTTTTTGCTTACAAACTCAGCGATATATTTTTTTGCCGCCTGCGGTGTTATTTTTTCGTTAGTCCGCAGCATAACCTTGTAAACTAATTTCTCCGGCACCCCGGGATTATCTTTTCTAAACTCATCCAGGTTAAAATCAACTTCGGCAAGCATCTTTTCCAAAATATCCGCAACTTGAATCTGCAAAAATTCTTTCCCGCTTTTTGTTAATAAATCGATCTGGAAATAAACACCCCGATACATAATCTTAT
>DAOVNL010000064.1 GCA_030630245.1 Candidatus Omnitrophota bacterium
CTTTCTTCAAAATGCTCAAGATGAATATCGGATGCCCCCTGCTCAATCGCATCGCTTAAAATCAAATCTACGAATTTAACTACCGGAGCTGCCTCGGATTCGGAAAAAATATCCCGCACATCTATCTTTTGCTGTGTAGTAGTAGCTTCCGTATCCGTCAAACTAAACTGCTCCTGAATACTCTTCTTTTTTAGATCCTCACTTTGATAAAAGTCATCCAAAGCCTGATTCATATCAGGCAGAGTAGTTACCACGACATTAACATCGCAGCCGGTCATTTTCATAACATCATCTGTGGTAATCAGGTCCAAAGGATCGACCATGGCCACAGTCATTGTATTAAGATGCTTTGATAATGGAAGTATCTTCCGGAATCTGGCATAATCATGAGGAATAAGTTTTTCTAATTCCTGATGCAGATTAGGACGCAATAGACCTTTTTCGATAGAGGCGTACAGGACACCTAACTGCTTTGATAGAGCGCTGGCAATATCCCGCTCGCTAACAAACTCCATAGTAACAAGAATTTCTCCGAGCTTGCCGCCCTTTTTCTTCTGCTCCTCAAGCGCGTAATTCAATTGCTCCTGTTTGAGCAATCCCTGCTTTATCAAAAGATCACCTAATTTTAAATTTGATTTTATCATATTGGCCTTAAACTGTCTTCTTGATCTATTTTACTAAATCTACAACCCCTAAGCTGGAGCTTTTTAAAGTTAAATCAATATTTAAATTTCCCAGCTCTTCCTGTTCCCTGAATGGAAGAGCCGCGTTAATATCCTGAGGTTTTTCTTCCGGCTTATCTGCTGGAGCCTTTTGTTCAACCGCGGGAACAACTGCTGTCATTTCTTTGTCCATCCGGGCAGCCTCCTCATGAGCATTTTCAGTGAAATCAGTCCGCCACATTTCCATTTTTTCCGTTATACTGACAATTCTCGGCGTGATGAAGATCAGCAATTCTTTATCTACGCGGTCAATTGATGAATGGCGGAATAAAGCGCCGAATAGCGGAATATCTCCCAGCCACGGGACTTTTGTTCTCGTCTCCTCGTCTTCGGTTGTGATAAAACCGCCTATTGCTACAGTTTCTCCGCTTTTAGCCATTACCACAGTCCGCATACTTCTGACCTGCGGGTCAATAAAGCTGGTCCCGTTGGTATCCGTAAACTTTGATTCCGTAGGCCTTGAAATAGAAGGCTCAAGCAAAATGGAGACATAGCCTTCTTCTTCATTAATAAGCGCTACAAGGCGCAGTATTGTCCCCACTTCCATTCTTTCAACATATGTTTTTATCTCATCGTCGGTAACGATTGTCACAACTGAAACAACCTTATCTTCAGTCACCTTGATCTCAGCCCACTCCCTGTCCTGAACTAATATTCTTGGTTTTGACAAAAATTTTGTATTCGTATCGGTCTGCAGCATTTCCAGTATCCAGGTCAGTGCGGTTGAAGAGATCAGCCCATAACCGAAGTGACCAGAATCAGGCATCCTTATAAGTTTACCTTCCCCATATGTATGCACATCCTCCCATGGGGTAAAAGGCAACGGGGTAACACGCGAGCCGCCTGTAAATTTGGCTAATTCCTTGCTCCATTTTACTCCAAGATTCTTTAAAAAATCTGCCGTTGTTTCAATAAGCTCTACTTCTATCATAACCTCAGGAACCGGTTTGTCTATCTCGCTGATCACCTGGTCAATTAACTTAAAACGGCCCGGGACATCTGTAATAATCAATATGTTAGCATACGAAATAACAGTACCGAATTCACTTAATAATGGCTCGAGTATCTCATTCCAATCCCCGCCGCCGTTATCCCCACTATCTTTTGAACCGGCCTTTTCACCCAACATATATTCTCCCGGATTAGCATTAGCATGATGATATTGTATTTTATAGATACGGGTCACTGTCTCAATCGGCTGGGTAGGCTTTTGCCTGACGATTAAAATATTACTGCCCGGATTTTGCCGCAACCCTAGATTATTGGCATCTAATAAAGTCTTTAACGCGTCCTCAACAGTTACCTCATTCATATACAATGTAATAAGCTTATCTTCTATATTCCTGTCGGCAACAAAATTCAATCCCGACTGTTGAGAAAATACCTTGAGAACGTCTTTAAGATCAGCATCTTTAAAGTCCAGAGAAACCAAGCCCTCTTTAGAGTCATCCCCAACACCCACATCATCCTCGATCTCATATGACTCTTGCGCGAAAACATTTACGCCGCAAATTAATGATATGCTGCCTAAAAAAAACACAAGCATCACAATCCGCAAGGAAATCCTTTTCATTTCTTACTCCTTATCTTTTTCTTTTCTTTTTTGTTTTTTTTGTCTTATTTTGGTATTTTTGCATATTTATCAAATAATCTTTACCTTTATAAAATAATATTATACCGTTTTTAGTGATTCCCTTTATCTGAAATTCCTGTATATAGTCACCGGCCTTCATTACAGATTCATTAATGATAGCCTGCGGCATAGTTTTAGACCATATTATGCCCTGGAGATCAACCCTAGGTAAGTTTACAGTTTTAATCCTTTCAAAACCGTCAATATCTTGAGGCTCGGCAAGCATCTTTGCGACCTTTTTAGGCAGCGCGAAAGGGTTTCTCTTTGCTTCAAACCCAATATACTTGATTTCAGTTCGCACCTTTTTGGCGGCTTTTTTCTTCTGAACCGCAGCTGCTGCTTTTTTCTTGCCTTTTTGTTTTTTAGGCTTGGCCGCGAATACAACAGAAGTATTCGCAAACATTGCCGCAATAACCAGCAAACTAATAAAGATATTTTTATAAAAATTTTTTCTCATTTTTCCAAAACAGTATCTGTTAATGTCACTGTACTAATGATTAGTTTCGCCAAAATCCGGGGCGATTCCGCGTTTTCAGCAGTTACCACAGATGCCATATCCATCTTATCGACCGACATAAAAACTTCGCTGCTTTCAATCTTACTAATAAACAGCCCCATTTCATGATAAGTGGTATCTACTTCAAGACTTACCGCTAATTTTATGAAATCATTGCGTTTTTCTCTTGGCAATGCCGAAATAGCTTTAAGTTTCAGGTTTAATTGTCCGGCGGTTTTCGCAACTTCTGCCAAAAAGCGGGAACTCTCCTGAATGACTGTCATTTTTTTTCTTATTTTAGTTAATTCATTGAGTTTAACTCCAACTTTATTTTCAAGCCTTACACGCTGGCACTGTATTTTTATTTTTTTTAATTTAACATTATTTTTTTCATACATAAAACTCCCGCCCCAGATAAAGATCAGCACAAAGATCGTGCTCCCTGCCAATAATGTCTTTTGGATTTTTTGGGGAACAATTTTTTTAATCATTATTTACCTTATAATTTATTATCTTTCAACAGGATTAGAGTAGCAATTAAGCTTAAAACTCATAACCGGTACTCCCTGAAAATCATCTCTTATCACCGAACCGGTTTTTATAACCCTAAACCCTTCAAAAAACATATCATCTGTCTTCAGTCTCTCCGCGAAAGCGTTAACCATCTCTATCTCAACGCCTTTCTGCTCCGAGAACACCTTCCCTTCAATTCTCAGAGCATAATTACCTAAAAAAGCAACTTTATCAGACGAAAAAATCACTGAAAAGTCAATCCTCGACAGCCAGATCCCCTCAAGCGTTGCCTTGGGAAAAACACTTAATTTATCCGTAAGCACAAACCTGTTTACCACCATCTTATTATAGATATCCAAACGCTTAATAATTTCCTGCTCGCCCTTTTTCAGCTTATCATCACTAAAATGAGATAGATCCATGAACTTCGGCCTGTTTCTTTTCTCCTGCTCCAGGAGATTTTTCTCTCTATTAATAAAAATAGAAAAGACTATAAACAAAACAACGAAGCCGATAACCAATGTCCCCAGCCCGGCAATGATCATCTTACCCATAAAAACTTTAGTCTTTAAGCTGGTTTTCTTCCGAGCTCTGAACAGATCAATTTCTACAGTTGATTTGCTCAGGTTTCTCATGCCGGCACCGATAGTAACCGCCAGCATCGGGAAAGTGTACGGCAATGGCCTGGTTTTAGGGCTTATTATGTTTTTGAGAGGGTCAATAGTACTTACCGGTAAATCAAACTGCTTTTGTAAATATACAGCCAGAGGGCACGAACTGTCCGGCTGGTCTTTGGCCGCGTCCATAATCACATCCAGATCATCAAAGTCTTCCAATTCACCGCATAGAATGATTTTACTTACCAGCTCTTTGCCCAGTTCCTTTTTATAGTACTCAAGAGATATGCGCAATTCACTGATCATATTCTCAAGCGTTACCACACGGCTATCCGCAGAACTTATTTTCCCGCCCATAAGAAATTCCGCGGTCTCATCATCAATCCATTCTTCCTTTTTGGCCAGAGATATATCACGCACAAAAAAAGGAATACCGTTTTTTAGAATTATTATATTTATCCTCTGCGCGTATATATAAAGGACTACATTTGAATTCTGTTTATCGATTTCCTGTGAATACTCCAATAGGCGCAATAAAGCAAACGAAGCGGTCTCTACAGCCGAAGGGTTTATTCCCACCTTATGCAGTATAGTTAAATGATGCCTGATAGACTCTTCTTTGGTAACAAGAGAAAGGATTCCCAATTTTCTGCTTTCCTGGTCATCCTTAAGGATATAAAAACCGGTTACCGCTTCTTCAAGTTTAAACGGTATGTATTTGCGGGCCTCAAAACGGACAGCTTCTTCCATTTCTTCAGGACTAATACGCGGCATTTGAAAATAGCGCAGCAAAACCATACCCGGCATGAGCACGCTATTTACTCTTCTTAGATCAATCTTTGACTTATTAACAGCTTTACGGAGAGCATTTATGACGAGTTCGTTTTTATCTGTGCCTTCGACTTGCTTTTCTTCAAAGATATCGACATGCACAAAATTAATCAACTGTATCCTGCCGGCAACAGCTTTCAGCTGAGCAATTTGGACAGTTTTTGGACCGATATATATTCCTACTGTACTGCGGAAAAAAGCCATATCTTAAAATCCATTTAAGAGGTTAAAATCCCTTTTTCTTTTAACTACTCAACTGCTATTTGTCAATTATTGTCACATAAAAATCAATATATGTCAAGATTTTTTAATAGTTAGATACCTTCGGAGTTCTGGATTTATTCCAAATCATCAATCAGTTTTAATACTTCCGAGGCCACAACTCCAAATTTGATTTTTACCCTCCGGCCGGTTTTACGCAACTTTATTTCTATAACACCCTGCGCTAAATTTTTCTCGCCGATTATAATCTGCACAGGGATTCCTATCAGATCGGCATCTTTAAATTTCATTCCGGCCCTTATATTCCGGTCATCAAAAAGAACCTCTATGTTTTTATCAAAAAGCCGTTTATAAATATTTTCCGCCTCTTTCATGATTTCCTTGTTATCCGTATTAAGCGGCATAATAAGTACCTGAAAAGGACTGATAGTCTTAGACCAGACAATGCCGAAATCGTCATAATTCTGTTCAAGAAAAGCAGCAATAATTCTGGTAACTCCGATGCCGTAACACCCCATAATGATCTGGTTCGCTTTACCCTGTTCATCAAGAAAAGTAGCGCCCAGACTTTGCGTATATTTTGTCCCGAGCTTAAATACATGCCCGACCTCAATAGCCTGCTGGATATTTATTCCAGCTGTTTTACAGCGCGGACATAAATC
>DAOVNL010000026.1 GCA_030630245.1 Candidatus Omnitrophota bacterium
CAAATCTATACATAATAAATATTTCTTCTCAAATAAAAAAGTTAAGAAAGAATAATGGATTAACCCAAATTGAGTTTGCTAAACGAGCAGGAGTTGGTTTGCGTTTTTTAAGAGAACTTGAAAACGGTAAAATGACGGTAAGAATGGATAAGCTTATGCAGGTTTTGGATTTTTTGGGATATCATCTGGAATTAAAAAGGAATGAACATCAACATATTACGAATAATGAAAAAAACGGATATTAAGTAGGAAAGATTTTCTATGGATACATTAAGAAAAGCGCAAGTATTTTATAAAAATGAATTAGCAGGACATATTTCAGAGACGCAAGACGGCTATATTTTTCAATATGATCATGAATTTTTTAAAAAAAATATTCCGATTTCGATATCTTTACCTCCCAGAGAAGAACCTTATCATTCAAAAGAATTATTCCCTTTCTTCAAAGGACTTCTTCCGGAAGGATGGTATTTGAATATAGTGAGTGTGACGCAAAAAGTGGACAGTAAAGATTCTTTTGGTTTATTACTGGCAAGCACCAGCGGTGATACAATCGGTGCGGTTACTGTAATAAAAGCGGAATAATAAAAATGACTGAGAAATTCCTTAAAGCAATGTTTAATTCTTCTAAATGTCCGGTTATAGATTTTAACTTGGCAGATATCTCCCAAAAGGCACAAAAACTGACCGACAAACTTTCCATTTCCGGTGTTCAGCCTAAGTTATCTGTTAAGCTGGGTAAGAAACAAAATATATTAATCCCTGTGGCTGAAGGCGGAGAATATATTTTAAAACCACAAACCCCTACTTTCCCAAATATCCCGGAAAATGAGCAATGTTGTATGGATATCGCCGAAAATTTAAATATAGCTATTCCGCTTCATTGTTTGATTCCTTTAAAAGATAATAGCCTTGCTTATGTGGTCAAAAGATTAGACAGGGAAAAAAGCATAAAAATTCATCAGGAGGATTTTGCGCAAATTCTTGAACAAACGAATAAATATAAAGGTTCGGTAGAGCAAATAGGCCGAAAATTAAAAGAAATATCTTCAGCGCCGGGTTACGATGCGCAATTATTTTTTGAAAGGGTCATTCTTAACTTTATTCTCGGCAATGGCGATGCCCACTTAAAAAATTACTCCATTTCTTATAGAGATAAAGATAATATTCGCTTAACGCCCGCTTATGATATCGTATGTTCAAAGTTAGTTCTTCCCGACGAGGAAGATTCGGCCATAACTATTAATGGCAAAAAAAATAAATTAAAAATAGAAGATTTTAATAAGTTGGCTGAATACTTAAACATCCCGTTAAAAGTTCGATACGAAAAATTTGAAAATAAGTTTGATGCCATGAGGAAAATCATAGATCGCTCAAGTATTGCAAAGGGAAAGCAGCAACAATTCCTTGAAATAATAGAAGAGAGATTAGCCTGTTTAAGGTTGCCGAAATAAGGAAAAAATACGATTTAAAAATGCATCTGTAATGTCCCGCTTATCAAGGCATATTCCACCAAATTTCTTCTCGACGAAAAACCTGGGGTGAATTTTACCTTTTTGCTCCCCTCAATTTCTGCTCTCAGTTGAAAGCTTTGGGGTAAAATACTTTTCTTTGCTTATTTTCTCCGTCGACAAATTTACAAGGGAAATGCCTCAATATGTGATTTATATTGGAAAAAATAGGCTTTTAGTGATACAATGCTTAAGATATAGATACCCGCAAACAAGCGTTATTATACTAAATTTTAGGTTTAAACTTATCCTATGCTGGTAAAAAAACAATATAATTACTGCATTCTTCTGATTATTTCTTTATTCTTATGCGGCCTGACTGCAAGTGGGTGTTCGCGTACAGGTTCTGTATCTGTTGATAGGAGAATGAGCCGGTCTTTTGTGAGACTGGACAGAAAACAGTATGTTCCTTTAATAGTTGTTTGTAAGCAGTATGATTTAAGCTGGCATTGGGATGGATTTTCAAAAATTATTACGGTAAAAAATCTTAAGTCAAACGCGAAATTATTTCCCGGCAGCGGGCTTATCTTATTTAATAATGAAGTGTTTGATTTAAAATCGCGGGTAAGGATCCACCGAGGACAGATCATGGTCCCGCAATCTTTTCTGCGTTTATTCACAAAAAAAGAACCTCCTTTAAAGCTGAGGAGGAAAAGCGTTTTTAGTATAAGAAAAATTGTTATTGATGCCGGGCATGGAGGCAAGGATCCCGGGGCAATCGGCAAAAAGGGAATACAGGAAAAAGATATTGCCTTGGATATATCGCTTCGTTTGAAAAAGGAGCTTACAAAACAAGGCATTGATGTAATTCTAACAAGAGATACGGATATATTTCATCCTCTTAAAAAGCGTAGTGAAATTGCTAATAAAGAGAAAGCTGATTTTTTTATTTCTGTTCATGCTAATGCTGCTCATACTTCATCGGCAAACGGCTTTGAAGCATTTTATTTATCAACAGATTATGATGATTTTTCAAAGGCGGTACAAATAAGGGAAAATGCTGTAATCAAGTTTGAAGAAAATGCCGGGTATGAGTACTCTGATGATCTTAACGCGACACTTTGGGATATGATCTTATCTGAAAACAGAATAGAGTCCATAGAAATGGCGAATTCTATTTCAGATGAATTAAAAAGAGCTTTAAAGTTAAATACACGCTATATCAGAGGCGCGAGATTTCGTGTTTTAAAAGGCGCGAACATGCCGGCTGTATTGCTTGAGATGGGATATCTGACAAATAAAAATGAGGCAATGCGCCTTAACAACGCGTATTACAGACAAATGTTAGCGGAGGCTGTCGCGACGGGTATAATACGCTACAAAAAACTGTTTGAATCAAGTGACGGGTTTAGCAAATGAGCGATTCAAGGCCGATAGGGATTTTTGACTCTGGGTTCGGAGGTTTAACCGCGGTAAAAGAAGTAATACGCGCTTTGCCTGAGGAGCGGATAGTTTATTTCGGAGATACGGCACGTGTTCCTTACGGGCCTAAATCCCGGGAAACGGTAATTCGTTTTTCCATAGAAAATATTCTTTTTTTGCTTAAATACAAAGTAAAGCTGATCATTATTGCCTGTAATACCGCCTCGAGTGTGGCCCTTTCTATTGTTGAGAAGGACTTCAAAGTTCCGATTATCGGTGTGATTTCACCTGGAGTTTGTGAAGCCGCGCGTGTTACAAAAAACAAAAAAATCGGGGTCATCGGCACAAGAACAACAATTAACAGCGGAACATATGAAAAAATGATAAAGCAAAAAAGCCCGGAGGCAAGAGTTTATAGCGCGGAATGTCCGTTATTTGTTCCGCTGGTTGAAGTTGGGTGGCTCAATACACAGATAACAAAACAGGTTGCCAGGCTTTATCTGCTGCCGCTCAAACGCAAAAAAATCGACACGATCGTTCTTGGCTGCACGCATTATCCCTTGCTTAAGCCGGTTATAAAAGAAACATTAGGCCGGGGGGTAACTCTGGTTGACTCAGCCAGACAGGTTGCCCGGCAGGCAAAAGAAATTCTTATCCGGCAAAAGCTTCTTGCCCCTAAGAAAAACAGGAGTAAGAGGAATCTACAGTTTTATGTTAGTGATGAGCCGGATAATTTTGCCAAATTGGGAAAAAGATTTCTTGGCTTTGCATTAAAAAACGTGAGGAAGGTGTCTAATGTTTGAGATTAGTGTGATGATGGATTTTAGCGCCGCGCATAACCTGCGGGATTATAAAGGCAAATGCGAAAAACTGCACGGGCATAACTGGCAGGTAGAGGTAGTTTTGGCAGCCGAGGCCCTGGATAAAGGGGCAATGATAATGGATTTTACGCTTCTAAAGAAGAAGCTTAAACAGATATTAAAATACTTTGACCATTCTTATCTCAACGAGTCGGATTATTTCAGGAAAAACAATCCGACTTCGGAAAATATCGCGAAGTTTATATTTGAAAGGATGGCAAAACAAGTAAAACGTTATAAATGCAAAGTGGCAAGAGTAAATGTTTGGGAAACACCGCGGAGCAAGGCTGTATATTATGAATAGCAAGTTATACCCTCATACCCTTACGGGCACAAGCGGGCACAAGCAAGGAAAAAGTAAAAAGGTAAAAGTGAACCCGCCTAAGATTAAGCGGGCTGTAGTGTTATTATCAGGGGGGCTGGATTCAGCAGCTACTCTTTTTTACGCGAAAAGTAAAGGGTTTAAGACATATAGTCTTACCTTTGATTACGGGCAAAGGCACAAAAAAGAAATCAACCTGGCGGCAAAATTAGCCCGAAGAGCCGCAAGTCACTGGCAATTGGTGGCGATCGAATTGCCATGGAAAGGCTCCTCATTGCTTGATAAAAAACTTAAGCTGCCTGAAAACAGGAAAATCGGCGCCGGAATTCCTTCTACGTATGTTCCCGGCAGGAATATAATTTTTTTAAGTTTTGCCGCCTCGTATGCTGAAAGTATTAAAGCAGACGCAATCTTTATTGGAGCAAATATTATAGATTATTCCGGATACCCGGATTGCCGGGAAGATTTTTTAAAAAGTATTCAGCAAAGCATAAATAAAGGCACAAAGCGGGGTGTTGAAAATAAGAAAGTCAGGATTTACGCTCCTTTACTTAAGAAAAACAAAAAGCAGATTGTGCAGCTGGCAAAGCGTTTAAATGTGCCTTTGGAACTGACCTGGTCTTGTTATAAGGGGGCAAAAAAACCCTGCGGGGTATGTGACAGCTGTAAATTACGCAAGCAGGGATTTGATGAGGCAAAAGTAATAGATCCTATCTTATGAAAACAGCTAAAATAACAGAGGTTTTCTTTAGTTTACAGGGGGAAGGCCCTTATGTGGGGACAGGCCATGTTTTTGTGCGTTTTGCGGACTGCAACATAAAATGCCGTTATTGCGATACTCAAAAACAGCGGTATAAAGAGTATGATGTTAATGCCCTTATTCTTGAAGTTAAGGGTTTGTTAAGAAAGCATAACTCTAAGTATTTAAGCTTAACAGGGGGAGAACCCCTATTACAGGCTGAATTTATTTTTGATTTTTTGAAAAAAGCGCGTTTTAAAAAGACTTTTGTCTATCTTGAAACAAATGGTATACTATATGACAATTTCCGTATGGTTTTGGGCCTTACGGATGTGGTTTCAGTAGACATAAAGCTTCCCAGCGCCACAAAGACAAAGGCATTCTGGCCTGAACACAGGGAATTCCTGAAGTTATGTAAAGGGAAAAAGGTTTTTGCCAAAGCTGTAATTACCGTTTCTACCGTAAACGAGGATATTAGAAAACTGGTAAGGCTTCTCAAGGAAGCGGATAAAACAATACCTTTGATAATACAGCCGGATTCTAAGGGGATCTCGCGAAAACTAGTAAATAAAGCCATGAGATTTCAGGAATACGCGCTTCAATATTTGCCGGATGTAAGAGTTATTCCGCAGGTGCATAAGTTTCTTAATATAAGATAGCAGTGTTACCGATTGAAAATTGTTGGAAAGGGTAAATTAATGAAAAAAGCTAAGAAAAAATTAACAAATAGTTCTTATGAGAATTTACAAAAAGATATACGTAAACTTAAATTCCCCGGTATAGAGGTATGGGAAAATATGTACGCGGACAAGGATTATTGGGTACAAATGGAGGTGCCTGAGTTCACATGTATTTGCCCAAAGACAGGACTTCCTGATTTCGCGACATTTACAATCAGCTACAGGCCCAGGAAGTATTGCCTTGAGCTGAAATCCTTTAAATATTATATCAACGCGTACCGGGATGTCGGCATATTTCACGAACATGTCGTAAATAAGATACTTGAGGACCTGGTAAAGACATGTTCCCCGAAGCAGATGGTTGTGGAAGGAGAATTTAATTTAAGAGGCGGCATCAAAACAAGCGTAAGCGCCGAGTACAGAAAAAATAAAAAATGAGAACAATATCTTCAAAATTAATTTCAAAAACAGTTGCTGAGCTCAGTGTTAAAGCTAACATTGAATTAAGAGGCGATGTGCTGTCTCTTTTAAATGAGGCAAAACGTTTGGAAAAAACCCGACTGCCTGCAGCCGCTTTATTGGCAATTGTTAAAAATGCGAATGTCGCTTTAAAGGAAAAACTGGCAATTTGCCAGGATACCGGCATGCCGGTGGTGTTTGTGGAAATGGGCAATAATGTCCATGTTAAGGAAAATATAACAGACATTATCAATAAAGCTGTTAAGAGAGGTTATTCTTCTAATTATTTGCGTGCTTCGATACAAAAAGACCCTGTGTTTAGGAATGAAAAACCTGCGTATTCTCCGGCGATTGTCCATATTGACATTGTCAAAGGTAACAAGTTAAAAATAACGGTTTTGCCAAAAGGCTTCGGCAGCGAAAATAAGTCAAAAGTTAAAATGCTGAATCCGACGGCAACGCTTGAAGAGATCGAAAATTTTATTGTTGAATCTGTTAAAGCTGCGGGCGCCGGGGCTTGTCCGCCTTACTTTATCGGTGTGGGAATCGGCGGGACCCAGGATTTTGCCGGCCTTCTCGCGAAAAAGGCTTTGTTAATACCGTTTACGAAATTAAATAAAAACAAAAAGCTTGCCCTTATGCAGAAGCGATTGATTAAAAAAATAAACGCGCTGGATATCGGGCCTTTTGGATTAGGCGGGAAAAATACGGCGCTTGGATTAAATATCAAAACATATCCCACACATATAGCGGGAATGCCTGTCGCGGTGAATATAAGCTGCCATGCGTTGCGCAGCGCGAGTGTTACAATCTAAGAGAAACAATATAATACATAAAACGGACATATGAAAAAATTAGTTGGGACATTAACAAAAGAAAATATAAGAAAATTAAAGCCGCGTCAGGAGGTTTTTTTTACCGGTACTATTTATACGGCGCGTGATCAGGCACATAAACGGCTGATTGATCTGATGGAAAAGGGAAAGCCTCTGCCTTTTGATGTTAAGGATAAGATTATTTATTACTGCGGGCCGACTCCCGCGCCAAAAGGCAAGGTTGTCGGCTCCTGCGGGCCGACTACGTCAAGCCGAATGGATAAATTTACGCCGCGATTGCTGGATATTGGTTTGCTTGCGGCTATTGGCAAGGGAGAGCGTTCCCCTGATGTGGTTAAGTCTATTAAAAAAAACCGGGCAGTTTATTTCATAACATATGCCGGCTGCGGGGCGCTTTTAAGTGATTATGTCAAAAAAAGAAAGGTTGTCTGTTTTAATGACCTGGGAGCCGAGGCTGTTTTTGCTTTTGAGGTGAAAGATTTTCCTTTGATTGTAGCAATAGATTCGAAAGGAGATAATATTTATGGATAGATCATCAAAGAAAAAGCCGGATGCTTTGCGAAAGGTAACAATAACAAGAAATTATATGAAATATGCCGAAGGGTCATGTTTTATTGAAGTTGGCAATACTAAAGTTATTTGTACAGCTTCGGTTGAGGATAAAGTCCCGCCTTTTTTGCGTGATAAAGGCACAGGCTGGATCACAGCAGAATATTCTATGCTTCCAAGAGCATGTCTTATACGTACCCAGAGAGAATCAAGTAAAGGTAAAATAGGCGGCCGCACCCATGAGATTCAACGCTTGATAGGCAGATCACTGCGTACAGTAATTGATTTAAAACAACTGGGAGAGCGTACTATTTGGATTGATTGCGATGTTATTCAAGCAGATGGAGGAACGCGTACAGCAAGTATTACAGGCAGCTTTATTGCTCTTGTAGATGCTTTATATTCTTTACAGAAAGCTGGTAAGATTCACTTGTTTCCGGTAAAGAAATTTGTTGCCGCAACCAGTGTTGGGATTATTGATGGAGTTGCAACTTTGGATCTTAACTATGAACAGGATTCTAATGCAGATGTAGATATGAATGTTGTTATGACATCAACTGGAGAATTTATTGAACTACAGGGAACAGCTGAAAGAGTGCCGTTTAATCAAAAACAGCTCAGTCAGTTGACAAAGCTGGCAAAAAAAGGCATAGATAAGCTTATTAAATTACAAAAGAAGGTATTAAAAGATATTCCTTTTAATATATAAGTTTGAAAGTTTTATCATTCATCAGAGGAAGCGGCAATAATGAAAAAAATCCTTTATTTGAATCATGTTTCGGAATTGGGCGGAGGAGAATACTGTCTTTTAAACCTGATGTCAAATTTGAATAGAAATAAATATGAGCCGATTCTTTTGCTTCAGGAACCCGGGCCTTTAAGCGAATTGGCAGAAAAAAACAATATTAGAACATATTTTATCAGAATGCGGGGCTGGAGAAAGCTTAAATATGTTCCGGTAAATTATATGGTTACACTGGAAAAAATCAAGAAGATGATTAAGAAATTAAAAATTGATTTAGTCCATTGC
>DAOVNL010000089.1 GCA_030630245.1 Candidatus Omnitrophota bacterium
GCTAAGGCGGCAGGAGCAAGTATTAAAAAAGCAATATATAAAGAGATTGGGTTTTCCTATGTAAGGCTTACCGCGGAGTCGGATTTTGACGCTCTTTTTGAAAATATTATTTATCCGCTTGAGGTTTTTCAATGGCATGAGGATACATACGATCTTCCCAGTGAGGCAGTCTTACTTGCCAGGTCGGATGCCTGCGAGCATCAGGCGTTTCGCTTGAAAAATAATATATACGGCCTGCAGTTTCACTGTGAGATAACCGATAGGCAAATAAAAGACTGGACTGCGGCATATCTTGATAAAAATAATCCGGAAACCGGCAGGATTACGCAGGCAATGCTTGAGCGTTATTCAAAGATAAAAATGAATTACACAAAGCAAATGGCTATTCTGGGGTATAATTTTCTGAAGATCATCGCTGAGAACAGTAGGGCGTTGACTAATTAAATTAAAATTTTTTACTTTTTTCTGCTTAAAAATTGAGCAATAAGCGCAGAGGAGAATGAAATGAGTATGCATTTTGAAGAGGACAGACAAAAGGTTTTAGAGGCTTGCATTAGAGAAACACAGTGTTTTTTTCTTAAAAATAAGACAAAAGAATTGTATAAGAATGTTCTTGAGATAGTAGAGCGCCCGCTTATTGAGATGACTTTACAAAAAACAGACGGCAATCAGAAAAAAGCGGCAAAACTACTCGGGATCAACAGAAATACTCTGCATTCAAAAATAAAGAAATTAAAGATCGATATTTTGAGATTCAAGTTTTATTATTAAGCTGTGTCGGTAGAAAAGGATAGAAATATAATGAATTATAAGCATTTACCTGAAAAACAGGGGCTATATGACCCCCGGTTTGAGAAAGATGCCTGCGGCGTAGGATTCGTATGTGATATTAAAGGCAGGAAATCCAATAAAGTTATTAAAGACGGTATTATCGTATTAAACAGGCTCGCGCATCGCGGGGCAGTGGGCGCCGACCCAAAGACAGGAGACGGAGCAGGCCTTCTTATCCAGATGCCGCATGATTTTTTTGTAAAGGCAGCAGGCAAAGCCAAAATTAAACTGCCGGAGGCCGGATTCTACGGCTCGGGCATGATATTTTTGCCCACGATTAAAAAAGAACGGAAATTCTGCAAAAAAGTTTTTGCCAGGGTCATAAAAGAAGAGGCGCAGGCCCTGCTTGGCTGGAGACCTGTGCCTGTAAATAGTTCAGTTATCGGCAGAGGGGCGAAAGAGTCAGAGCCTGTTATCGAGCAGGTTTTTATTGAAAGAAACAAGAATATTAAAGCTGACCTTAATTTTGAACGCGTACTTTATGTAATAAGAAAAAGGATCGAGAATGTTATTAGTACTTCAAAGATCACTCAGAAATCCTTCTTCTATATCACCAATCTCTCATACAGGACCTTTGCTTATAAGGGATTGCTTATGCCGAACCAGGTCGAAAGCTACTTTGCGGACTTAAAAGACAAGGACATACAAAGCGCTTTGGCTCTTGTGCATTCCAGATACAGCACAAACACATTTCCGACCTGGGATCTCGCGCAGCCGTTCAGATTTCTGGCGCATAACGGAGAAATAAATACTCTGCGGGGTAATGCCAACTGGATGCGGGCAAAAGAGGGCTTGCTCAAAAGTAAATTATTCGGTAAGAAGATCAACAGCATAAAACCTGTGGTTATGCCCGGCGGCAGTGATTCCGCGGCGCTTGATAATGTTCTGGAACTGCTTGTGCTTTCAGGCAGATCCCTGCCTCATGTAATGATGATGCTTATACCATCAGCCTGGGAACAGAATAACCTGATGGATAGGAATTTGAAAGATTTTTACGAGTACCATACATGTTTAATGGAGCCGTGGGACGGCCCGGCAGCGGTTGCTGTAACCGACGGCGTGCGCATAAGCGCCGCATTAGACCGCAACGGCCTTCGTCCGGCAAGATATTTGGTTACTAAAGATGATTATGTGGTAATGGCATCTGAGGTGGGAGTTCTGGATATCAAGCCTGAGAACATAAAGGTCTCGGGCAGGCTTGAACCCGGAAAAATGTTTTATGTGGATACAGGCGAGGGGCGCATTGTTCATGAGGATGAGGTGAAAAAGACCATATCTTTACGCAGGCCTTACGGGAAATGGCTTAAACAGGAGATGGTCCAGATCGAAAAGATCAAAAAAGGCAAAAAGACAAAAAAAGAAAAAGAAGACCTTTTTAATCTTTTGAACGCCTTTGGATATACGCGTGAAGACCTGCGTATGGTCATCCAGCCCATGGCGGAAAACGCTCAGGAGCCCACAGGGTCCATGGGCAATGATACGCCGCATGCAGTGCTTTCTACAAAACCTCAGCTGATTTATACATACTTTAAACAGCTGTTCGCCCAGGTTACCAATCCGGCTATTGACCCGATAAGAGAAGAAGTGGTTATGAGCCTTGAATGCTTTATGGGAGGCCGCAGGAATCTTCTTGATGAGACCCCGCCGCATTGCGGTAAGGTTCATCTGAAACAGCCGATTTTGACAAATGATGAGCTTTCCAAAATAAAACATATAAAGGAAAAAGGTTTTAAAACAAAAACAATCTCTTTGCTTTTTGATGCCAAGAAAAAAGGAAGTTTTCAAAAGGCGCTGAACAGGATCTGTAAAGAATCACACGCGGCTATAAAAAGCGGGTATACCTTCATCGTGTTAAGTGACCGCGGGGTAAATAAAAATAAGGCCGCATTGCCCGCGCTTTTAGCTACCGGCGCGGTACATCAGTATCTTGTCCGCGATGGTTCAAGGTCCCAGACCGCGCTTATTATTGAAAGCGCGGAACCAAGAGAAGTGCATCATTTTGCTGTTTTGTTCGGTTATGGCGCAGGCTGTATTAACCCTTACCTTACTTATGATGCGCTGGAAATGCTTATAAATGATAAACAGCTTAACCTGGATTTTAAACAGGCGCAGAAAAATTATATCAAGGCGCTGAACAAAGGGATCAAAAAAGTTCTTTCTAAAATGGGAATTTCTACTCTGCAGGGATACCGCGGCGCGCAGATATTTGAAGCGCTGGGTTTAGGCCGGGATATTATTGAGCGCTGTTTTTCCGGAGCGGTTTCACGTATCGGCGGCGCTGATTTTGATGTTATCGAAAAAGAAACTTTAATGCGCCATGAAGATGCTTACCCGCAAAGGGTATTAAAAACCACTAATCTTCAAAGCGGCGGGCATTATCAATGGCGTAAGGACGGAGAGTTCCATTTATGGAACCCGCAAAGCATTGCCCTGCTGCAGGAGGCAACCAGAAAGAATGATTTTAATAAATATAAGGAATTTGCCGCTTTGATCAATGACCAGTCGCAGAATCCTGTTACCCTGCGCAGCTTATTAAAGTTTAAAAAATGCAAGCCGATACCGGTTAATAAAGTGGAACCTGTTGAAAAAATATTCAAACGCTTTGCTACAGGAGCTATGAGTTTCGGCTCGATAAGCAAAGAAACGCATGAGTCGCTGGCGATTGCTATGAACCGCATCGGAGGCGTATCTAATACAGGTGAAGGCGGGGAGGATCCGGAACGCTTTATTCCGCTGCCAAACGGAGATTCCCGGCGCAGTGCTATCAAACAGGTTGCCTCCGGACGCTTCGGAGTGACGACTAATTACCTGGTTAATGCCGATGAAATTCAGATCAAGATCGCCCAAGGAGCAAAACCGGGTGAAGGCGGGCAGCTGCCCGGACATAAGGTCAGCGCAGTTATCGCTAAAACCCGTTATACTACACCGGGTGTTACGCTGATCTCACCGCCGCCGCATCATGATATCTATTCGATCGAGGACTTAGCTCAATTGATCTTTGATCTTAAGAATGTAAACCCGAAAGCGCGCATAAGCGTTAAACTGGTTTCAGAAATCGGTGTTGGAACTATTGCCGCAGGAGTTGCCAAAGGGTATGCGGATATGATCCTTATTTCAGGTGCCGATGGGGGAACTGGCGCAGCTTCGATGGGCTCGATAAAACATGCGGGCTTGCCCTGGGAACTGGGACTTGCGGAAACGCATCAAACGCTGGTTTTAAATGACCTAAGAAGCCGTGTGCGCCTGCAGACAGACGGACAGATGCGTACGGGAAGAGATGTGGCCGTTGCCGCGCTCTTAGGCGCGGAAGAGTACGGATTTTGTACGGCAGGGCTTATTATCCTCGGCTGTGTTATGTTAAGGCATTGCCATTTAAATAATTGTTCTGTAGGTGTTGCCACCCAGAATAAGATCCTGCGTAAACGCTTTCGCGGCAGGCCTGAGCATGTGGTTAATTTTTTCTACTTTGTGGCGCGGGAGCTGCGGGAAATAATGGCCAGTCTTGGAATACGTACAATTGATGAAATAATCGGGCGTACTGATTTGCTTGAGGTCAATTCCAAGATCATCCCCTGGAAAGCAAAGAAAATTGATTTTTCCAGGATACTTTACAAACCGCGGGTTCCCGGGAAGGTGGGAGTTTACCGCACGAAAGAACAGAAACACCAGATAGAGGATATCTTGGATAGAAAGCTTATTAAACTTGCGCATAGGGCATTGAAAAAAGCAGAACCTGTTAAAAAAGAGATAGAGATAAATAATACAAATCGTACTACAGGCGCGATGTTAAGCGGAGAAGTGGTGAGGCATTATGGAGAAAGCGGGCTGCTTGAAGATACTATCCATTTTAAATTTAACGGTGTAGCCGGACAAAGCTTCGGCGCCTGGCTGATGAAGGGGGTCACCTTTGAGTTGGAAGGCCTTGCCAATGATTATGTGGGTAAGGGTATATTTGGGGGTAAGCTCATTATTTATCCCGGCAAAAAGAGTACTTATAA
>DAOVNL010000190.1 GCA_030630245.1 Candidatus Omnitrophota bacterium
AACCCGTGCTTATTGTCATCAGCTCGGACCTGACACATTATGAATCACAGGAAAGCGCGAAAGAAAAAGACCGGCAAGTAATTGAGGCGATCAAGGAACTCGATGAAGAAAAATTATATGATAGAGTAAATAGAAATAAGATATCCATGTGCGGCTACGCTCCGGCATGCACGGGGATATCAGCTGCAAAAAAACTCGGGGCACAGGAAGCACGGCTGATCGATTATAAAACAAGCGGCGATACTTCCGGTGATTTTTCCAGTGTTGTTGGATATGCAGGCTTAATTATCAAATAAAGACGTTCTGCCTAATTCCGCGCACAAAAGCATTGCAAACTTCATCTAAAAATTTTTAATTTAACCCGTCTTTAATTGTATGTATTGACTGTAAGATTATCGGCACTTTTGGAGGAACTCGTGAGCGAAAAAAAGATCGACGAAAGCTGGAAAGAAAAGGTCGCGAAGGAACAGCAGCCATCCGCGCAGGAACAACAGCCATCCGCGCAGGAAAATATTGCAAATAAGACTCAGGATGCCGGAGAAGATGTTAAAAAAGAGGATGAAACTTTCGAAATGCCGCCTGTTGATTTCAACCTGTTTATCAGCAGCCTCGGCATGCAGGCTTTAATGGCGCTCGGAGAGATCGAAAATCCCGCCGGCGGCAAGAAAGACAAGCAGCTGCCGCAGGCAAAATACCTTATCGACACGCTGGAAATGCTGCAGGTAAAAACAAAGGGCAATTTAGACACGCAGGAAGCCAACGCGATCGAGCAGATGTTATACGAGCTGCGGATGAAATATATTACTCTTTCAAAGGATTAAAAAATAAGGATGTTATCAATATAATAGTTAAACTAAGGAGGTAAAAATGCAGCAGAAAAATGTTAAAGATGAATCCCAAAATAAAAATCAGGTAAACCCGGAGAAATTAAAAGCCCTGGAGCTTGCTCTTAGCCATATTGAAAAGCAATTCGGCAAGGGCTCGATCATGAAACTTGGACAGGAAACTAAATTAGATGTGGCGATTATCCCCACCGGGGCATTAAGCCTTGACATTGCCCTGGGTGTCGGCGGAATGCCCAGAGGCCGTGTTATTGAGGTTTATGGGCCGGAAGCAAGCGGTAAGACAACTTTATGCTTAAGCGCGGCAGTACAGGCCCAGAAGATGGGCGGGGTTGCCGCTTTCATTGACGCGGAGCATGCCTTTGACCCTACATACGCGAAAAAGCTTGGATTGAATCTTGACAACCTGCTTATCTCTCAGCCTGATACAGGAGAGCAAGCACTGGAAATCACCGAAACACTTGTAAGAAGCAATGCTGTTGATATAATCATCATCGATTCGGTGGCGGCTTTAACGCCAAGAGCTGAGATTGAAGGAGATATGGGAGATTCGCATATGGGGCTGCACGCGAGATTAATGTCGCAGGCCTTAAGAAAATTAACCGGCGCCATATCAAAATCGAAAACATGCGTTATCTTTATAAACCAGATACGCATGAAAATCGGCGTAATGTTTGGAAATCCGGAAACAACGACCGGCGGAAACGCCTTGAAATTTTACGCGTCGGTGCGTCTGGACATAAGAAGGATCGAAACTTTAAAGACCCCGGATAGTGTTATCGGTTCTCGTGTGCGGGTCAAGGTGGTCAAAAACAAGGTTGCCGCGCCTTTTAAGCAGGCTGAATTTGATATAATGTACTCAGAAGGGATATCTAAAGAATCAAACCTGCTTGATCTGGGCATTCGCCAGGGGTTAATTCTTAAATCAGGCGCCTGGTTTACCAGCGGCGAAGAAAAACTCGGACAGGGAAAAGAAAATGCCAAGGCGTTCTTAAAGGAAAATAAGAAACTGGCCTCTGAGCTTGAGAAAAAAATCAGGCAGGCAGTAGGTCTTTAAGCGGAAAAAGGCAATGTTTAAAAAATCTGACAAATTAATATGCTTTTTTTTAGTACTTGCAGTTTTCGGTTTGATTCCTGAGGGCGCAACCGCGGCAAATGTTAAACAAAATAAAAGTTCACTGGAGCTTATGCTGCAGATCGAAGATGCTGTTTCCAATGTAGCGGAAAGCGTTGGTAACGCGGTTGTGGGGATCAGTACGGAAAAAACCAGGCAGGTAACATCTTATTTCAGAAATTATGGAGATGATATCTTTGATGAATTTTTCCAGAATTTCTTTTTCGGCAATTCCAGGCAGCGTGAATATAAGCAAATCGGGCTGGGCTCCGGAGTCATCATTAACAGCCATGGCTATATACTTACAAATGAGCATGTCATATCCGGCGCGGACAAAATTAACGTGACCCTTGCTGACGGCCGTGAGTTCGAGGCAAAATTAAAGGGTTCTGATTACCGGGCTGATCTTGCGGTAATAAAAATTGACGCGGCCGATCTGCCGTATGCCGAGCTTGGCGATTCCGATACACTTAAAACCGGCCAATGGGCAATCGCAATAGGCAATCCGTTCAGTTTTGCCGTCGCCAGCCCCAATCCGTCAGTTACTTTGGGTGTAATCAGTTCACTGCATCGTTCTCTGCCAAGCTTCAGCAGCAGAAGCAGGGCATATCTGGACTTGATTCAAACAGACGCGGCCATAAATCCAGGCAATTCCGGAGGGCCGCTGGTAAATATTCAGGGTAAGGTGATCGGAATAAATGTGGCTATTATCAGCAGCGGAGGCGGCTCTGAGGGAATTGGTTTTGCCATCCCTATAAACGATGCTAAATTAATCCTGAAAAATCTATTAAGGGGCGAAAAAGTGCTTTACGGTAGAGAAAGTGTTGATGGCGACTACGGGGTTGTAAGAATCAAAATTGTGACCCGAAAGGAGACAGAGATACCAGTCATGTACCGCATCAAGAAGAAGGCAGGTGACTGGTTTGTTTATGACATATCTGTCGAGGGAGTCAGTCTCGTCAATAATTATCGCAGCCAGTTCAACAGTATTATTGTGAGATCCTCTTATAAAGATTTGATCAAGAAACTGAG
>DAOVNL010000039.1 GCA_030630245.1 Candidatus Omnitrophota bacterium
AGGCCTCCCGACAACCTCGACATGCGGCTATTACACAATTAGCTTAAGTCGAACCCTTTCACCCCCAATTTTGGCAGTCAATAGACCACAGTCCACTGACTACAGTAAAGTATTACCTTATTTAATTAACCATGGACCGTTGACCATGGACTATGAACTAATTTTATTTGCGGAAACTCCCTAGTTTCCTCAAACGCTGCTCAATTTCTTTCTTGGCGATTTTCTCCCGCTGGTCATACAATTTTCGGCCCCGCGCAAGCCCAAGCTCAACCTTTGCCTTGCCCTTTGAGTTAAAATGTAAATTCAAAGCGATCAGGGAATAACCCTTTTGCTTTATTTTACCGATCAGCTTGGTTATCTCCCTTTTATTTAAAAGGAGCTTCCTGACGCGCATTGGGTCAACATTAGCATAACTCCCTTTATCATAAGGGCTTATATGTAAATTGTGCAGAAATACTTCCTCATTCTGTATTCGGGCGAAGCTGTCCTTTAAATCTACCTTGTTTGATCTAAGGGATTTAACCTCTGTCCCCTTCAACTCGATGCCTGCCTCTATTCTTTCAAGAATTTCATATCTGTGTGCCGCCCTTTTATTGGAGGCAATTCTCTTGTTCTCCATACGAGCTAATTATATCATATAGTCAGACGTATTGCAATTTGTCAAAAGCGATAAAATCAGGCAGAAAAATAAACCGGAATTAGCCCGAGAAATGTCCGGGTTAGTGTTTTTTCTCAGGGCGAGGCTCATTGCATTCTTTGCAGAAAAGATATACCAACTCATTAATTGTCTTGCATTTAGGACAACGCCAGCTGCTTGAATTTTTAAGGTACTTCATTTCATTGACCTTATCATTGGCTTTTCTTAAGCCAAGGACTCCCAGGAAAACCAGCCATACAATAATTGTCACATACACCGGATGAAAAAAAGGCCAAAAGAAAAAAATTATCCAGACACATACCGGTATAATTGTTACAATTAACATCTTTCCAAAACGCTTTTCCCAGGTCTCGCTTAAGCCGCCAAACGCCAACGCGACAGTCAGCACAAAAAAAATACAGCTTAAGATAAGCGAAATCTGAAACAGCGGATGCGATAAGGTAAAGTTTATTATCTGCGAAGCAGACATCTTAGATATAATTTCCCTTCTCATTAAAACTAAACGTAAGATTCCCGGGCCAATTCCCTTATTTTTTCCAGTCCCTTTTCAACACGCTCGTTTTGTTTCCCCAAGGCCGGTAAAACAGCCCAGATAACGGAATTTCTCATATAGTAATCGCCGAATCCGAAACTGCCGTCTTTAGTAAGGATCACATCCGGCTGATTCCAGGGATTTTTATTCTTCTGCGTTAACGTATTCCAGACCTTTTTAGTTAAATTAAGGCCTTCTTTGACAAAGCCCTCATATATTGCCAATGCCGCGAATGAATAGCAAACTCCCGGCCAGATATTCTGTGAGTGGTATGACTCCTCATCCCGCGTTTTATTTAAAAATACGGAATTCGTCGCACCGTACGCTGAATCCTTATCATTTAGCTTGAAAATCCATTTTATCGCGCTCTTTACTTTTTCATCCGGGAATATCCTTCCCAGTCCCAGTAAATACGCGTACCACTGCCCGGCAAGCTGAGCAATCATGCACGATTCATAGTCCCTTTTTTCGTCTTTTGCCGTTATATAAAATTTCCCGTTCCAGAGTTTGCTTTCAAAACTTCTCCTTCCCCTGTCAAATCTTTCCATACATCTAACCGCGAGCCTGTTATCATTTAAAATTTCCGCGATCTTTTTCATGGCCAGAAGGCTGACAAGAAAAACTCCCGCATTGTAAGCGCTTGTTCCCTTAAATCCCCAGGTATCGAATGTCGTATCAAAGCCTTCATTTTCAGGCAATCCATCACCGTCATTATCAAGCTTCAAACTATATTCAAAAGCTTTTTTTAAGGCCGGATACATTTCCTTTAAAAATTTCATATCACCGCTGTTTAAATAAGCATTGTAGCTTTGCAGAATAAGCTTTGAATTAAGGTCTTTCCAAAGCGTCATTGTAGTTCCGTTGGAAGGCAGATCAATCCGCTCATAGCCGATATCATGAGGCACATATCCCGATTTGCGAATGCTTTTCTTAAACAGCAGCAATGCCTTTATATTTAATCCCGGGAAAAGCAACGCGATAGGCACAGAAGCGTAGAAATATACGTCAAGTGTTCCCATCAAAGGGCATATAATAGGCGCCTCATACATTGTAAAATCACCATTGCGCGTAAGCCAGCTGGATGAAAAAAGAGTGTATAAATTATTCATAAGCGCATCGCAAAGCCAGCCCTCAAGTCCCATTCCATCAATTATCGCGGGAAGGCGTGACGTCCTTTTCCGCAGGTCATCTTTGTTTTTATTTACATACAACCCGACTTCGCGGCTCTTTTTAAAACCTTTCTCATAAAAATGCCCCAAAAAATGTTTTGGGAAATACCAGCTATGGACAAAAGGTACTTTTTTATACTGCTTGGCATTGAGCTTAAATGTAACCGCTAATGCCCCTCCGAGTTCTATGCTTTGACTTTCACTTGGATGTTTCATCTGTATATTGGGAAGCCTTCCCGTGTCACTGAAATATTCAAACGCGTCAAGGCCAATGTTAGGTTCAAAACAAAAATTTTCTCTTTGCATATTCCACGCGCTCAAGTAACTTACTTTCCCGATGCCTTCAGGCACACCGATAAAAGTATTTCCAGCAGCAATATCATTCGGCAGCGGATTTTTATGTAAAAATTCAATGCCTATCATATTGTGATCTTTTTTCAAAAGGTTATATCGGCCGACAGAATTCTTACTAACAAGATTCCTGGCAATAAACATAAGCCCGACCTCGATATCCTTGTTTATCTTGTTTTTCACTTCAAACTCAAACAAGGCCGCGGGCAGGCTTGAATTCTTCACATCGCCCGGGATTAGAAATGACCGCGCGTTTAAAGAAATTTCAACCGGCAGGTTATCATCACTGTAAACAAGGCGCGCATTTGGGAATTTACCGTCAAAATCAATGCTTTTAATAGTATTATAATTCGCGATTTTCTCAGTCTGAAGCAGCTTGCATATAGCAGCAGCCTTAGTATTAACATAAAGGGCAAAATGAAATCCGGCTACACCTAAGGCTTTTCCTTTTTCTTTGTTTTTCTGGTTTTCAATCGGCCTTGTCCAGTTATTCAGGTATGTGATGTAATCAATTGTACCTGATGGAGTAATCTCCAGCTTCCCCGCGCCTATACCGCCTAAAGGCATTCCAGATTTGACTTTTTGTTTTGAATTATAAACAGGCATCGCGCTATCCTTTATTAAAAACAACTTATTAGGATTATAATTACAAACCCAATTTCTATTAATCTTATTAACACCTTACAGCCAGGATTATTTTAACAATTCGGCGGGAATAAGGCAAGATAAACAGATATGCTGGAAAATTTTTGAATTTTAAATTGATTGCCCAATAAAATCTGTCTGCTTGCCTTCTAATTTCTCAAACATAACACTAAATTTAGTTATTCCCTCTTCCGCCCGTTTTTTACTTATACGCAAACCATGATTTATTTTTGCTTTTTCCTTCCAGGCAATTAATTTAAAAAAGTATGTCCCGTCATTAGCATGCCGCACAATAACTTTTTGTCTTTGCAATCCGCTCTTAAAATAGAAATGCCCGAGCAGGTTCGCGTGAGGATCGTAGTTAAGTAATTCGCCATTTTCATCTGTCCCGTATTTTTTATATAAATTATCAAGGTATACCCGCGAACCTTCTTCTACAACAACCTGTGTAGTTCTAAAACCCTCCGGTATCAAATCAATAACAGCACGCAAAAATTCTGTTGCTAAACCACTATTCCTTTCTTGTTTTTGTTTTTCCATTTCAATATCATTAATAAAAAGTTCTCTCCCTTTATCCTGCAGATAAAAAATTCCGTATCCGACAAATTCTCCATCTTTCATTCGAATTATATCAGCGCGTCCTGTTTGCGGACTATATTCGATTTCATATTCTGCCCCAAATTTATTTTTAATCACCACTCCATCCAAAACTTTAAAAATTGCCTCATCTAATTCTATATCAGTTACTTTTTCATCCTTTTCAAAGTTTGTTCTTGATTCTATTTCGATAGCCCTTAAAACAACGTATCCTTTGCGAAAGTTCTCCCTGAACCCTTTTTTAGCTTTGGCGATAAATTCATAATCCGCATCTAATTCCAGCAACTGCAGCCAGCCTTGCGCCATATTAATGCTATAAGCAAAAATCTGGGTTAGATCATACTCTCCCATAGTCGGCTGTTCTACAAACTCTGTCCAAGTATGTACCTTTTCTGCTTTTTCATTTGCCGGCATATTATTAAAATCTTCTAAAATTTCCTTGCCTTCTGCCTCAACTTGGATTTCTCTCATGGCTTCAACTTCCCCGATAACCTCTTTAATGATTTTATCTTCCCTGTTAAGAATTTTTTTTATACTCGGATAAAATGGATTACCAAAAGCTTTATTTTTCTCGAACTTGAAAAATATCTGTATTAAATCATTGCTCAAAAGCCTTTCTTTGATATTACTCTGGGAATTATCTAATAATTCATCGGCTGTTTTAGCGCGAAAATCTACAAATCGAAATTTTCTATGCTTGGCCACATCTTTCATAAGCCAAGACCCTGTGCCATCAAAATTCGGCTCAGGTTTATGCTCAAGATCAATCACCATGGTTCCTGAACTAACAGGCACAAAACCCAGTTTTATATATAATGACTTTGCTCTGTGATCTATCACATTGTACACTGTAATTTTCTTCATACCGGCTTCTTCTGCCAGAGATATAGCCAGCGAAAGCATTGCCGAGGCCAAGCCGTTGTTACGGTGATAATACGTTTTTATAATAGTATCATTATTTAAAGACAAGCCGGCTTCCTTTTGTTTCACATCAATAGCAAACTGGCAATAGCCGTTTTTGTCTTCTTTTCCGAAATCGCCTAAAAACGGATTGATCTCCATGAGGTTTATCATTCTAAAGGTAACTCCTCTGCCCCGACCATAATGTAATGTTTCTCGTAAAGCAAAAGCATGTTCGCCTCCTTTAGTAACCAGCAGTGTCTTTAATTGCCCGTGCTTATTTTCAAACGGCAGTTTAAATTCCGGAGAGAGTTTTTCCGCATAATTAAAACCTATCTTATTTAGGATTTCTTTTAAATCACCCGCAGCAATAATTTTTCCCTGAAACTCCTTTTGTATAACATTTTTCCGCGGATTTAATTTTAAAGCGCCTGCGGATATATCATCCAGAGAATATTCATGTACTTCAGTGATCTGATATTGTGTCTTTTCTTCAGAACTCCCGGCATATGTAATTCGTAAAACTTGGTTTGCCGGATGGATAAAAATACCCGCGGTATCATTTTTAGCAGTTCTTGGAGCAGGATCCAAATATATATTTTCTAACTCCAGCCCTTTTTCAAATAAAAAATCCCTGATTTGCTTAGCCAATACAGTATCCGGAGAACGTGATACTATAATAGCCTTTGTCCGGGCTGAAAAAAGATTCGCTTCATCAAAAGCAGGAATAATATTCCCCAACTCATCAGTACCCGCATAGGCAGCCCATTCAGAAGTAACATTTTCCAAATCAGCCTTCTTCAGCGGATCAATATTTAAATGCGCAAGTGAAATATCCCCTTTCTTATCAATAAATACAATACAGGTACAGGATTGAAAAATATCTTGAAAAGGACTTTTAAGCTGCCAATACCCGGAATTTAATCCCTGGACAAAATCAGCATTACTTATATTATAGAAATCACTTTTCGAATACTTTCGTGTTAATAATTCAGTTTTATCTATTTCCCTGAACGGAAGAACGCCTTGAGAAAAAACACCCCGCTCACTTGTTAGAGAAAATACTTTTTTGAAATTATCAAAATGTAAATTTAATCCAGGAGACAAAGTATCTATTTCTGTTTTGCGCGCTCCGGGATTCAGAATATCTGTCCCTGCCCAGGCAAACTGGCTAATCAGTATTGCCCGCAGCAGCATTAAGGCTACTACTTTAAATATTAAGCTGTGTTTTAATCTTTTCCGATTCAGCATCTTTTGTCTTGAAGCTTATCTCCCGAGGCTTGTATCTCTTGTTCTTCGTCCGTCTTCCGTTTTCTGTTGTCCATGCTCTGCCCTCAGCCACCCATTCCTAATTATATGGATTGCATCAGTATTGGATTCAAAAACAGAGAAATGGTTTTCATTTTTTTCGAAAAAAGCTGATAAAAAACACTTATAGCAGAAGGAAATTCCGCAGGTATCTCTGACATCCAAACCCTCACATCACCATAGCAAAAAATTTCATGCCTATGCACGGGATATTCCGGGTAAGCATCTTTGAAATATTTTCTAAATAATTGAACCATTGAATTTCTTGAAAAATCACCTATAATTATTCCGCCTTGAAAATTTTGACAAATAAATTCAAAAAATTTTAAAATATATAAATAAGTTGTGCTCTTACCCCTAAGCTTTTCATAACGTCCAGCATGCTCATAACTAATATAGAATCTTCTATTTCTAACTTCAACACGAAAAGAAAACAGAAATAAGATACTTTTTACTCCTTTTTCTACTTCAGTACCTATAAGTTTTAATTCAACAACTTCCTTAATATCCTTCTTTTTAAAGACTGATATCTTATAAAGATGCCCCATTTTCCCGGGAACATGCCTATTAATCTGCTTTTTCAACAACACAAGATAAATATAATCTTCTTCCCCAATTTTTTTAAATCTATCAGAAACCATTAATTTATTAAGATTATTTTCTTTTTGTTTGAATCCTGGGATATCCCCTTCAGTAGATTCCAGAAAAAAGCAGCTTAATTCTTTACCGGAGTTAAAGTTTCGTTGAATATTATCTGCTAAACTTCCTAAATTTTTCGGACTAAACAAAAAATCGTGTTTTTTAAAAATTTTCTCCGCTTTTTCCAGCATTTCCACAGCTTCTAAATCTTCTTTAGAGCTAATATCAACAGGCCCTTCCGCCTCATTAATCCTTGATATCG
>DAOVNL010000128.1 GCA_030630245.1 Candidatus Omnitrophota bacterium
AGATGTCTGAACAGGTAAAAGAAGCAAAACAAGAAGAAATAAAAGAAGAAATAAAAGAAGAAATAAAAGAAGAAATAAAAGAAGAAATAAAACTTTCACCTAAATCAGAGGAGATTGTAAAGAACATCGAAGAGATGAGCGTTCTTGAGTTGTCCAATCTGGTTAAAGTGCTGGAAGATAAATTCGGCGTAACTGCGGCAATGCCTATGGCAGCAATGGTAGCAGCACCGGGCGCGGGGGCAGCTCCGGCAGCCGAAGAAAAGACAAGCTTTAATGTTATTCTCTCAGCTATTGGGGACAAAAAGATCCAGGTTATTAAAGAAATCCGCGCGATCACAAGCCTTGGCCTCAAGGAAGCCAAGGATTTAGTTGATTCCGCGCCTAAGCCGGTTAAAGAAAATGTCAGCAAGGAAGAAGCAGAGGAAATCAAGAAAAAACTGGAAGCACAGGGCGCGACAGTAGAATTAAAATAAGTATAAAATAACTAAATTGGTAACTACACATTAGGATGAGTGCGTATGATGGAAAGAAAAAATTATGCAAAATTAACTGAAGTGTTCGAAGTGCCGCATTTACTTCAGGTGCAGAGACACTCGTATCATGAATTTTTGCAGCTGGATGTGCCGAAAACAAAGCGCGAAAATAAAGGTTTGCATGCTGTTTTTAACGAGGTTTTCCCTATGGAAAATTTCGATAAAACATGCCGCCTTGAATTTTTGTATTATAATCTTGATAGATCCAAATATGATGTTTGGGAGTGTCAGAGAAGAGGCTTGAGTTATGCCGCTCCGCTGAAAGTTAAATTACGGCTGCGTACACCCAAGGAAACAAAGGAACAAGAAGTATACATGGGCGAACTTCCTTTGATGACTGATGTGGGTACATTTGTAATAAATGGTGATGAGCGGGTTGTTGTCAGCCAGTTGCATCGGTCTCCCGGAATATGTTTTGAAGAAAATGTGCATGTTTCAGGCAAAAAACTTCATTCCGCGCGGCTGATCCCTTATAGAGGGGCATGGGTGGAGTTTGAGTTTGATATTAATGAGGTGCTTTATGTTTATATCGACCGCAGAAGGAAATTTTATGCGACCACCTTCTTGCGCGCGGTCGGCTTTTCTTCAAACGCGGACATTTTAAAACTCTTCTATCCTGTTGAGGAAGTAAAATTACCGCTTAAAAACGAAGCGGACATGGAAAAGATAATTTTTGCCGAAGATATTCTTAACCCGAAAGATAATACTACCATCCTGTTTTCCGCCGGGACCCGCTTGACAAAACATGGAGTTGACCAGCTTCTGGATATGAGGGTTAAGAAGATCAATAGTTTTGTTATTGACGGCCCGGAGATCATTAACAGCCTGGAAAAGGACAGAACGACAAACAGAGAAGAAGCCCTGTTTGAAATTTTCCGTCGTCTTCGTCCGGGAGATCCGGTATCAATAGAATCAGCGCAGACTTTAATCGAGCGCTTGATATTTGATGGGAAGCGTTATGATCTGGGCAGAGTAGGGCGTTTTGTTTTAAATAGAAAGCTGGAAATGAAAAAGCCCCTGGACAACCGTGTGCTTGATACCGAAACACTGATCAGGACTATAAAGTATTTAATTAAACTTAAAAGAGGAGAAGGAAACTTAGACGACATTGATCATCTGGGCAACAGGCGCGTGCGTACTGTAGGCGAACTTGTGCAGAATCAGTTCCGTATCGGGCTTGCCCGTATGGAGAGATCAGTGCGCGAGCGTATGGGTATCTATGAAATGGATACGGTAATGCCGCATAATCTGATCAATTCAAAGCTTATCTCTTCGGTTATTAAGGATTTCTTCGGGCGCAGCCAGCTGTCTCAGTTTATGGATCAGACCAATCCGCTTTCTGAACTGACCCATAAAAGAAGGCTTAGCGCTCTGGGCCCTGGAGGATTAAGCCGGGAAAGAGCGGGTTTTGAGGTGAGAGATGTTCACTATTCGCATTACGGGCGTATTTGCCCTATTGAAACTCCTGAAGGGCCGAATATCGGATTGATCGCTTCTCTTACAACTTTTGCGCGTATTAATGAGTTTGGTTTTATCGAGACTCCTTACCGCAAGGTTGTAAAGGGCAAAGTAACAGATAAACTGGATTACTTAAGCGCCGATGTTGAAGACCATTATATTATTGCCCAGGCAAACGCGCCCATTGACAGTAAAGGATGCTTTGTCAACGAATTGATCTCATGCAGATATAAAGGAGATTTTCCTAAGATCGCAAGAGACGAGGTCGATTATATGGATGTTTCGCCGCGCCAGCTTGTTAGTGTTGCCGCGAGTCTTATCCCGTTTCTGGAACATGACGACGCGAACCGTGCTTTAATGGGAAGCAATATGCAGCGCCAGGCTGTACCGCTGCTTGATACCGCGGTGCCGCTGGTAGGCACAGGCATGGAGCAGAAAGTTGCCAAAGATTCCGGAGCGGTTGTTATCGCGAATCATTCCGGAACGGTTAAATATGTTGATGCTACTACAATAGTGATTGATAATGAAACCCATAAATTAAAGAAATTCTCCCGCTCGAACGCGTCTACCTGTGTAAACCAGAGGCCATTGGTTAAGGCGGGGCAGAAGATCAAAAAAGGCCAGATCATTGCTGACGGTGCGGCCACTAAAGACGGTGAGCTGGCTCTTGGGCGCAATGTGCTGGTAGCCTTTATGTCCTGGCGCGGCTACAATTTCGAAGATGCGATTTTAATCAGCGAAAGAGTAGTGAAAGAAGATTTTTATACTTCAGTGCATATCGAGGAATTTGAATGTGAAGCGCGCGATACGCGTCTGGGGAATGAAGAGGTTACAAGGGATATTCCTAATATAGGCGAAGAGTCTTTAAAGGATTTAGGCGAGGATGGGATTGTCCACATTGGAGCTGAGGTTTGCCCCGGGGATATTCTGGTAGGAAAAGTAACACCTAAAAGTGAGACTGAATTATCTCCGGAAGAAAAGCTGCTTCGTGCGATTTTTGGTGAAAAAGCGCAGGATGTAAAAGATACATCGCTTACAGTCCCCCCGGGAATCGAAGGGGTTGTAACAGATATACGGGTTTTTTCCAGAAAAGGATTAAAGAGCAAGTCCAAAGAGCAGATTAGCGATGAATTGCGCATGACGGAGAAAATGCGTAAATACTACAGCGAACAGATCAAAAAACTGAAAAAAGAACGCAACCAAAAATTATACAACCTGCTGCTTAAGAAAAAACTGGCAGCCAGTTTGCTGGATGAAGAAACCGGAGCAATACTTATCGGGGCAAACAAGGTTGTAAAAAAGAAAAACATAAAGAAAGTTGACTGCGTTGATTTAGATAGTATTAAGATCGCGGATGACCCGCAGGCAGGAGAGTCAATCAAAAAGACAATAAGACTTCTGGATGCCCGGATTAAAGAGCTTATTGAAGAGGAAGACAGAGAGCTTGATAAAATAAAACGCGGTGACGAGCTTCCTCCCGGAGTATTAAAGAAAGTAGTTGTACTTGTTGCCAGTAAGAAACGTTTGTCAGTTGGGGATAAAATGGCCGGGCGTCATGGGAATAAGGGTGTTATCGCCCGTATTCTTCCTGAGGAAGACATGCCGTTTTTGCCGGATGGAACTCCCGTGGAAATTGTGCTTAACCCGCTGGGCGTGCCTTCCCGTATGAATGTTGGACAGCTTTTGGAAACTCATCTTGGATGGGCGGCCAAGGTGCTGGGCTTTAAAATTGCCAGCCCTGTTTTTGACGGAGCGCAGGAAATTGAGATCAGAGAAGAATTAAATAAAGCAGGCCTTCCTGAAGACGGCAAGGTGATTGTCAGAGATGGTTTTACAGGTGCTGATTTCGGGTCCAAGATCTGCGTAGGTTATATTTATATAATAAAACTTGCGCATCTTGTTGATGATAAAATCCATGCCCGCTCGATTGGCCCGTACTCTTTGGTAACGCAGCAGCCCTTAGGCGGTAAGGCCCAGTTCGGCGGACAGCGTTTTGGAGAAATGGAAGTATGGGCGCTGGAAGCTTATGGAGCGGCAAGCACACTACAGGAATTGCTGACT
>DAOVNL010000181.1 GCA_030630245.1 Candidatus Omnitrophota bacterium
CATTATTAATACCCGGGAAATCCGCGAATACCAACTTATGTTTCTCAACATAAAGCCGGCCTCTTTTGCCGACAATAATAAGCTTGCTGTCTTCTCCGCGAAATTGCTTCAGCGCTTTATCCATAACAAGAGCATTCAGCCCTCCCAGAAGCCCGGCATCTGTAGTTATGGCCACAATCGCCTTAGGCCCTCCGCTTTTCTTAAGAAAAGGATGTTCAATTTTCTGCAGATCCAGTCCGGAGAAAATATCTCCAATAGCATCAAGATAAAAAGTATACTCTTTTATTTTTCTCTCTAAAACCTGGTACTGGGCAGCGGCAATAAGTTTTAGAACCTCTATCAAAGAACCAAGAGACTTGTAAAACTCCATATCATTTTTAAGTTGGACAACCGGTATCATGTATCAGGTCCCTCTTAATCTGACCATAGTCCATTGACCATGGTCCACAAAAAATTTATTTTATCTGTGGACTGTTGACTATTCACTGCGTGCCGTCCGGGGGATTAAAATAGTAAAAAATCGCTTCCTCCAAATTGGCAATAGTCTCATCAACTACAATTTTTCCCTCTCGCAACTGCTTCGGCAGATTAGGGAACCACTCACAGATTTTCGGATAAAATTCATCTTTGAATCTTTTTATTTCTTCCTTAGTCAATTCATCAAGGACTTCCCTATTCAACGCGTACATCTCAATAACCAGTCTTTCCATTGATATTGGATCATTTTTATCCTGGATCAACAGTTCTGTGATCGCTTCTCCGCGGCGTAATTTCTTCTGCGCTTCTTTGGAAAGTTCTGTAGTACGCAGCTGGGTCATCTGCACAAGCTCCTTGTACTGCAGAAAATCCATACGCAAATTCCGGCTCGGCCCCTTTATTGCCGGCCATTGCGCGCGGTTACCGATACGGGAAACAGATAATCCTACATCGATCGCGGGACGAAAACCTTTATTGAATAATGCCGAGCTGAAATAAGTCTGCCCGTCAGTCATTGAAACAAGGTTAGTCGGTATATAACCGGTAACATCTCCCTGCAATGTTTCAACAATAGGCAGGAAGGTCATTGCCCCGCCCCCGAACTCATCACTTAACTGCGCGGCTCTTTCCATAAGCTGGGAATGAATATAAAAAATATCTCCCGGGTATGCCTCCCGGCCCGGGGCACGGTTTAAAAGCAGCGATATCTGCCGGTAGATCCAGGCATGCCTGGTTAAGTCATCAAAAACAACAAGCACGTCCTTGCCATGGCTCATATAGTATTCTCCGAGCATGGCCGCGGTATAAGGCGCAAGATACTGCTCCCCTACTGATGTTGACGCGATTCCGCTGACAACAAGCGTATAATCAAAAACCTCTTTTTCCTGGAATAAATCGATTGTTTTCATAAGGCTTGAGTATGTTTTTCCTATTGAACAGTAAATACAGATAACATCTTTTCCTTTCTGGTTAATAATGGCATCTGTGGTCATCGTGGTTTTTCCGGTCTGCCTGTCGCCTACAATAAGCTGCCTTTGCCCCTGGGCCAAAGGCATGATCGTATCGATTATTCTTGTTCCGGACTCTAAGGTTCTCTCAACCGTTGCCCGGTCCATTACCCCCGGAGCTTCTTTGAATACAGGGTATGTTTCATCCGGGACTATATCGCCTTTTCCGTCAACCGGCTCGCAAAGGGCATTTACTACCCTTCCCTCATAGGCATTGCCTACGGGAAGATAAAGAGATTTTGCCTGAGAATACACTTTATCTCCAGCCCTTATCCTTGCCTTAGGCCCAAGCATTAATATCTGCACATCATCCTGCGTAAACCCCATTACTATGCCGCGCAATCCGCCTTCAAATTCAACTATCTGCCCGTTGATACACGAAGGCATATCTTTAGCCAGAACAATAAACTCCCGTACCGCTCTTACAGTCCCGACTTCTGTTACCTTGAATTTTATCTCTTTTGAGTCATTCTGCCTTTTCTGCAGAGGGCACATAAACTAACTCCTTAACCTTTCCCGCGAAACTTCCGTCAAAAACCAGATTCCCGATATTTACCACTACTCCGGCGACAAGATCGGGATTTACTTTTTCCACTATCTCGATCTCCCGTTCAAGTACTTCCCGCAGTTTCATCTTGAGATTATTCTGCTGCTCATCTGTTAAAGCAATCGCTGAAAGCACTTCAACCTGATGAACATCTTCGGAAATTTTCAATTTATCCACTCCTTCGATCCCGCCTGCGATTAAAGCATCGAGCCACATAACATGCATGCTTTGAGCGATATCCTGGGGAATCACATGGCAGGCGAGTTCTCTTGCGAATACAATTGCTTTTTCATTTATATGTGTCTGCAGCTCTGTTTTTATCAGGTCGCATGTACTATGAGCCCGCTCAATGATCTGCTCGCTCTGCTGATGCGCCTGTTCAATAATACGGTTTCTTTCCTCTTCTATTTCCTGAACTCCTTTTTCTTTTAATTCCACCGCTTCCTTCTTTGCCTTTTCTATTGTCTCCTGGTACTTAAGCTCTGCCTCTTCTATTTTTTTCTTTATTTGGGCTTCTTTACCCGCGGTATCTTTAAGCATCCCCTGTAAATGCGATGTTGCGTTAGTCATGTTTCTTGTAAGCAAATGCCTGAGGAAGAAAGCCAGCCCCCCGAAAATGACTACTTGTAGAAGTATAAGACTAAATACAAACATATTTCACTCCTTTTTAATCGGTTACTAACTGTTACTATCGGTTACTAAAGAGTTACCTATAAGTTATAATGATTCTTATAGTAGTTTTTTGCAACTATTAGTAACTGTTTTTAACTGTTATTAACCATCTGTAACCGTCTTTCTTTCTATCCGCTTACAAACAACTGATAAACAATTAACATAGCAATGATCGCCAGAGCTTCCGCGAAAATCAGGGCAACTGTCATTGCCGTAAAAATTTTCGGCGCTGCCGACGGATTCCTTCCCAGGGCACTAATACTGGCAAATGCCGCGGCCGCCATTACAGCAGAAGGCCCCAAAACGCATACAAAAAAAATCAGTAATAATATTATTTGTCTAGCCATTTTA
>DAOVNL010000049.1 GCA_030630245.1 Candidatus Omnitrophota bacterium
AAGAAATAGTAGCGCCTGTAATCGCCTGGATGTTGTCTTTGGTTTCACCTTTTACCAGCACAATATCTCTATCGATCTTACCTTTGAACTGGCTCAAAAAAGCTGATTCTGTCTGCTCATATTTAATATCGCTTATTTGCGAACCAAGCCCGGGAGTTTCCTTGTGTTCAAGCACCTTTACTCCTGTGATTTTCTCATTGCTGCCTAAGCCTACCAGAAGATTAATGTCACCTGCGTATCCTTTTCCGCTAAGAGATAAACACCAGCCGACAACTATCCCTTCTTTGTCATACGCCTCAAAATAGACCATGCCGTTCTCATACTTTTCGTACCTATGCGCGCTTAAAACAGAATTAAGCGAGCGTTCAAGCAGCATCTTCTTTTGCTCTTCAACCCGGGGTGCTGTAATATAATGAATGACCGCAAGAGTCAGCGCGCAGCAAAGCGCCACAATCAATAAAGCTGAACTTAAACGCAGCATATTTATCTCCTTATATTTTTAATAACTCTATTAATACTAAGACTTTTTCTTTAACAACAGCAACAGCATTCCACCGAACAACAAGGCAAAACCGCTCATGATGAAACCCAGTCCCGGATCTTTGACCACCTGAATTATTGCAGCATAAACAGGTATGATTTTTTTGACCTCAAAATCAAAAATTCCCGCTTGCGGATTAAAACCAGCCTTATTCCGCGTACCTGGAAACACCCATTGTTTATGTACTATTTCATTTTTTCTATAAGTACTTATAAGCATCGCCGTATTACCCGGGCTGTAGGAACGCAATAAGATCCTTCCCTGTTTATCGACGGAAACATCCGGAAGAAAATGGGTCATTTCAAACCTTAGGGCTCCTTTACCGGATACCTGCAGCGGCCTTCCGTGTTTCCAGAGACCTTCCCATATAACCTTATCCCTATGCTTAATTTTAATTTCGACATCCGCAAGAACTTCAAAGCTGGACTGATAAAAACTAAACCCTTTATATCTTAAGGGGTGGTTTACCCGCAGGGAATAGTCTGATTTCAAAACCCCGTTCTCGAATAACTCGACCCGGCTCCTGTATTCTTTAGGCGTTTGACTGCCGGGATAATACTCTACGGTGAATTCCTTGAAAACAATTTCCGCGTTTTCATCACGCAAAACAACTTTTTCGCCCGCAAATAAAGTATAATGTTGTGATTGCTTTGTAAATTTACTTATCAGAGCTCCCAGAAAAACAACTAAAACCCCGCAGTGCAGAAGAAAAACGGCCAGCTTTCGCCTGTCTTTTAAAAAAACGAACTTAAAACTATTAACGGTGCACACAACTAAATTGAGGCCTAAACAAAAAAGCAGTATATTATAATAAATGCTGTTAAAAAAATCATCCGCGCCTAAAAACAGTATTATACGGCCTGTTTTCAATCCGTATCTTTGTATATAGAATTGAGCATTCTGCCCCTGCACAATCAATGTTCCGAGAATTGAGCTAAAGGCAAGAGCAAATAACACAATCAAGGTTATTTTCAAAGAACCAAATTTCTTAAATATTCTCATTGTTGCTTTTTCTCTTTGTCCTTTTCTGCAGAATTCTTTCACCTATGTCTACTTTAGCAAACAATTCTTCCTTAATATCCATCAAGCTTTCTGTTTTTCCGGCAACGAGAAATCCTGATGAGGCAAGAGCATTATAGAAGTTGGCATAAACTTTATTCTGCAGCTCCTTATTGAAATAAATAATAACATTACGGCACAAGATCAGATCGACAGCCCGGGGCAGCTGATCGCTGATCATGTTATAATCCATAAATTTAACCATCACTTTTATCTGGTGCTTAATGCAATAGTTATCATTATCTTTATCAAAATAAGCAGCTATTTGACTGGCCTTAAGTCCTTTTAAGGCCTTTACCCCGTAACAGCCTATTTTAGCTTTTCTCAGGGCATTTTTATCGATATCCGTTGCAATAATATTGATTTTACTATTCTGCCCCAGCTTCTGGAGGGCCTCTTTAAACAAAATAGCCAGCGAATAGGGCTCTTCCCCTGTCGCGCAGCCGGCGCTCCATATCCTGATGTTATAACCGGCAATATTCTCTTTACGCTCAACAATCGCCGGTATGACTTTTTCGCGTATTGCCTTAAATGTCTTGGGATTGCGGAAAAACTCCGAAACATTGATGGTTATCCTATCAAGCAGTTTGTCGTACTGCTGCGGATTTTTGTTCAAAAAATCCAGATAAGCGCAAAAACTCTCTACATTCGCCTCATGCATTCCGACAACAATCCTGCGCCGCAGGCATTTGGGCCGGTATTGACGAAAATCAATACCTCTTTGGCGGTAGATATTATTCAATATACTATTAAAAGCGCGCATTTCTTCTGGGCTTAAATCTTCGAACTCTATAAAATTTTTAGAGAAATTATAATCCATAATTCATCGCTTTTCCCGGCAAATCATCCTTTTTTCAGCTTAGCCCGAATATTTCACAGTATAGTCTACTCCGCATGCAAATTGTCGTACATCTACGGCGTTGTGCTTCCTAAAGCTTCCTCGTCGTACCGCAGAGGGTACGCCTCCGGGAACTTCAGTCGCACGCCTTGTATCTGTACAACACTTTACATGCTCGTTACGACGATACCATGAAATACCCGGGTTAGCGCGGATTATTCTTTACGATTTTAATCGCTTTTACCATTTCCCTTAAGATATCGGCCTGGAATTGAACCTCTGTTTCCTTGATCTTAGTCATAATCCAGCCTTTCCCGGTTACTACATAACGGGCAGGCAAGCGGTTAAGTATAAGCGCCATGACATCAAGCTTGCACCTTTCGTCCTTTGCCCACTCTTCATCGATCTTTTTCAATTCCTGCTCTACAACATCGCTAACTACAACTTCCATATGGTTTTTAATTTCCATTCCTATCCCTCCTTTTTTATAAACCTTTTTCCCTCAACCTCTCTGATCATTCCCCTCAACTGAAGATCCAACAAGTTTTTATATACACATGCGGCGCTTAAACAGCTGGTTTTTATAAGCAGATCAATATGCATTGGTTCACTGCTTAAAAATTGAAGCAGCTGTTTTGCTTGCGTATTTAAGTTCGCCCGGCAAGCAGCCGGCTCTTGAGCCTGCCGGCCCCCTTTTTCTTGAATATAAGCGCTGACATTAAGTTCTTCTATAATATCATCTACGTTTTCCACAAGTTTCGCCCCTTCTTTGATCAGCTTATTTGTCCCTTTAGCATTAACCGAATTTGCCGCACCGGGCATGGCAAAAACATCTCTGTTTTGTGATAATGCCAGGTTTGCTGTGATTAACGAGCCGCTTCTTTGCGCAGCTTCAACAACTACCACTCCAAGGCTCATCCCGCTTATAATGCGGTTGCGTCTGGGAAAATTACCCCTGTGCGGAGCAGTGTTCAAAGGAAATTCAGACATTACTATACCATGCCTGCTGATCTCATCAAATAATCCTTTATTTTCCGGCGGATATACGCATTTTAATCCGCTGCCCAGCACAGCAACGGTGCTGCCCGGGCCTTTTAATGCGCCTTTATGCGCGGCAGTATCTATCCCCCGGGCAAAACCGGAAACAACACAAATACCGCGCCTGGAAAGGTCAGAGGATATGCGCCCTGAGAGCTGTAAGCCGTTAAAACTCGCCCTGCGGCATCCTACAACAGAAATAGTTGTTTTATCTAACAAAGAAAGATCTCCTTTTAAATAAAGCACTGGCGGCGGATCATATATTTCATTTAAAAGCGCGGGATATAAAACATCCTCCGGGCACAAAACCTGAATACCCTCATTATTGATATCCCGGATCTCTTTATTGAATTCATCTGATGCAAGTATGTTCCTTATATCTGAAGCAATCCGCGCACTTATTCCGGGGACACCTATCAAGCTGGCCGTTGACGCCTCAAACACTCCTTTTACGCAGCTAAAGCGCTCAAGCAGTTTTTTAGCTAAAACCAGCCCTACCCCGCTGACCATATTAAGAGCAATATAATATTTCTTTTGCTCATGTTTCATTTCACGTTTTCCCTTCTAACCAGCTCAATATCAAAGCCGCAACCTCCCGCGTGTTCAACCCCGACGTATCTACGGTATAATCTGCTTTGGCATAATAAGGCTTACGTTTTTTCAAAAGCTCATCGATCTTTAATTTTGGATCGGCTACATTAAGCAGCGGCCTGTACTTATAATTTTTTGTTCTCTTTAGGATCACTTCAGGCGCAGCTTCAAGGCAAATCATAAATCCGCTTTTTTTAAGGTTTTTTACATTTTCTTCATCCAGGACAACCCCTCCGCCGCAAGCGATTATTTTGCCCTCATTCAGAGAAATTTCCGCAACAATATCTTTTTCGACTTTGCGGAAATAAGGCTCGCCTTTTTGGGAAAAAATATCTACGATCCTCATGCCTTCTTTTTCTTCGATCTTCCCGTCAAGATCGACATAACCCAACTGAAGTTTCTTCGCCAAAAGCGCCGCTATTGTTGATTTGCCTGTGCCCATAAACCCGACAAGCGCAATATTTTTCATCTTAATTTCCCCTGCTATTTTCCGATACAAAAGCGGTTAAAAATATTATCAAGTATATCTTCATTTATATTCTCCCCCACCAATTCAGCGAGAGAATTCAACGCCTGCCTTATTTCAAAAACAAGACATTCCTCAAATCCCTTGTCCGCGATTAACAAAATCGCGTTATTTACAAAACCATAACATTCTTCAAGAGATTTTTTCTGGCGCAAATTACTAAAGATCAATTCATCTGAGGGAACAATTGCCCCCTTAAAAAACTGTTCGGTTATCTTCTTCTCCAAAGACAATATCCCCTGTTTCCGGAGCGCAGAGATCTTAACCTTGGGAGCGCCGGGAAACATTTTTGCAATGCCCGAGACATCAATTCTGTTTTTTAGATCACTTTTATTTATTACGATAACAACCTTTTTGTTCTTTAATTTCTTAGCCAGATCCATGTCTGTTTTATTGATCTTCCGCGCCGCATTTAAAACAAAAAGCACAAGATCCGCTTTTTCAAAAAAAGCCAGGCTGCGCGTAACGCTCTCCCGCGTGATCACACATGAACTATCCATTATTCCCGCGGTATCGGCAATCCTTACAGGCATTCCGTTAATACTGATGAGTTCCTGTACGACATCACGTGTGGTTCCTGAGATATTCGTAACGATCACCCTTTCATACTCTACCAACGCATTCATGATGCTTGATTTGCCCACATTGGCAGCGCCCGCAAGAACAATACTTATGCCATTCTGGAGCATAATTCCCTTATCCGCGCTGTCAATAAATCGCTTGAGATCGCTTGCGATTTTTCGCAAAGCAGCGCTTAATTTTGATCCGGGCATAGAATTTATTGATTCATCCGGGAAATCAATAGCTGCCTCAAGCGGAGCAATAAATTTGATGAGCTTATCGCGCATTTTATTAATAATAAACGAGAGCCTGCCTTCCAACTGATAGACAGCGGGCTTGAGCGCGGCTTCTGTTTTCGCGTTTATTATATTGAGCGCCGCCTCTGCCTGAAGCATATCAATACGTCCATTCAAAAAAGCTCTTTGAGTAAATTCACCAGGCGCTGCAAGACGCGCCCCGTTATCTATCACAAGTTCAAGGATTTTCTTAGAAGGCACAATCCCCCCATGGCAATTTATCTCCAGCACATCTTCTTTAGTGTATGTACGAGGCGCGCGCATTACAGTAAGAAGCGCCTCATCAATTACTTTTGTCTTTACGTTTTTTGATTTATTAGTTTTGTTTTCAACTATATGTCCGTAGTGGACAGTAAAACCGGGAGCTTTTGAAATCTTCCGGCCGCTTTTGGAACGAAAAATTTTATCGCCGATTTTCAGAGCCTTTTTACCGCTAAGGCGTATTATCCCTATTCCTCCTATTCCCGGAGGCGTAGAGACAGCCGCTATCGTATCATTTGAATTTATCTGCATTGTATATAGGTAAGTTAATATTCCGGAATTTTCAAATCCTTTAATGCCGTATACGCCTCTCCAATAAGATACAAACTGCCGGCAACCACAATGAGATCATTTTTATTGGAGGTGTTTTCAACGGCCAGGTTCAATGCCTCGCCGACTGTTTTAGTTTTTTTGATTAGCCTCTTAAACGGATGCATTTGCTGCTCCAGGGCATCAACATCCATTGCCCGCGGGTTATTAGATTGAGTCAGGATAATAAGGTTTTGACCGCGGGCAAGATGCGGGATCATTCCCCGCACATCCTTATCCCTGGAAACGCCGAAAATTAAAATAGCCTTCTTCGGAATAAACAACATATTGATTGCTGCTCTTAGGGCATGGGCGGAAGCAGGATTCT
>DAOVNL010000054.1 GCA_030630245.1 Candidatus Omnitrophota bacterium
CCCATCCCAATTAATTAGAATAGTGGTTTTTTGTGAATTTCGTCCCCTTTCACAGCAGCGGGACTGCACCCGATTCTCACGGGTTTCCCTTTTTATCCTGATTTTTTCAGGACACCTAATATTTTAGCTTGTCAAATCTTATTTACTTATGACATATCTCATCATAATAAATCACTAAAGTCAAGGAAAATTTTTAGCGGACATTTCCATTATTCGGGCGGACACATAGGTCCGCCCCTACGATATTGATTATGCCATGAATGTGATTCGGCATTACACAATATTCATCCAACATAATCTCACTATATTTTTTATTCAATTCCTTCCACCATTTTACAATCATTTCACCGCTATTATTCAAAATCATTTTACCATTACAAATATTTCCGAATAAACATTTTTTATCCTGTATGCGCAGCGTTACAAAATAATATCCCGCCTGTGTATAATCATACTCTTTTAAACGAATCGATCGACGGTTATGTTTCATAACTTACCCAAATATTTGGTTAATAATTTGTTTTTTTCTTTGTTAAGTTGTTGTGTGATTTAATCCGGCTACCTCTATCCCGGATATTCCTTAAGGTATGACTATTTTAGATATCAACAATTCACATCTATTGATCTTGGATTGTGTCGACTTAGGCCCCATATCAAAGGCACTCACCTGCATGATCACATGCGAATCCTCAATATAATGCATAAAAAGAATGATTTTTCCCATATCACCTTCACAAGAGACATTGACCCTGAATTTCTTCACCAGGCCTTCTTCCTGAATCCCGGAAGGTTTCAAATCATTGAGATAAACAGAAGAACGGGTCGCCAAACGCTCGATCTCCCTTAATAATGTCGCTGTTTCTTCCTCGTTTGTTTGAGCGATAGCCGCGTATTCAGCGTATTTTTTTTCTTCGGCCTCGATCCTTGCTCTTTGCTGAAGGATCTTCGAATTCTTCATCATATCGTATTCGGTGGCTTTAATCTCCTGTGAGTACAAGTCCATTTTTTTCAAGATCGGGCTCAAAATTACTCTATCCAAAAAAGAAAAGCTTACAAATATTAAAGCAGCAAAAAAGACCGCTTTTTCTCTTTTTGAAAAGCGTGAAATGATATTTTGCATAAGCTTCCTTTTATCTAAGGGTTATTTATCGGCTTCAAGCTCTGATTCCAAAACGCAGGAAATCCCAAAGTCAGCCCAGTCCTTCCCCCCCTGTTTTCTTGAGGTAGTATAATTTGTCTGAACGTTAGAAAAATAATCGCTTGCCTCCAACGCGCTAACAAACGAAAACACGTTTGACATAGCTCTTCCCGTTCCCTTTAGGTTCAGGTTTCTTTGGATATCCATCTTCATGCTTGTAAGCATAATATTTTCAGGAACAATATCGTATAAAGCCGCGATTACCTGCAAAGCATATCCGCGATTCTTAAGATAATGCTTAATAATCCTGATCCGCTCCATATTTCTTTCCAGGATCTTTGCCTCGGCCTTAATTGTTTCGTTATATTCTTTAAGTCTTTTAAAATACGCGCCATCAAAATAAGTTTTGCTGATAAAAAAACTACCGACCAGGAGCATAATGATCATGAAATTTACGGTCAGCCTTACCAATTGACGGGTGCGTTCTTCAAATACACGCTTTAATTTAATCTCCTCAGGGACAAGGCTTACTTTTAAAGATTGCGCGGTTAAGAATACGGATGTAATATTTAAGAAAGAAATATTCTGCACCAGCGCCTCAACCGGCTTACAATTCGGGTGCAGCGGCAGGCGGTCAAAATAAACGATATTCTGAATAGTAACCTGAACTGTTGCCGTCAGCATTGCTTTTAATTCTCTGACATGATCGATCGCTCCTGTAATGGTTATAATCTGGGGAGCTGAGTCTATATCTTCAGACTGGTATGTCTCAATGGAACTTTTTATTTCTTCGACAAATTTTGTTCCGGCTTTAGTTTTATCCTCAGTAAAATGTTTGACTCCTATCGGGATACTGCGCGTAAAAATAGGTATCCCGCGCAAAGATATGATAAAATCGGTAAAGTTTGTATCAACATGCACAATGCCCACAGGTACATTCTGCAATTCCTTATTTTGATGCTCAAGGCAAATCTGGGTTATACCCTCAGGGGCAAAAATCATGTCCTGGACTTTAAATCCGGCTTTTTCGATAATATCAAACTGCCTTTTTACCGCATCACGTGCTACGATCACAAGCAGTATTTTAGTGTAACTTTGTCTATAAACACCGATATTTATATAATCAACAATTATTTCTTCACGCGAATACGCGGTCTGCCTGCCGGATTGCATGTCCACGATCTCTTTGATCTCTTTGGCATCAAGAGACGGTATTTCCAGATTTTTTGTGATCGTCAGATGCAAAGGGATAACGCTGACGATAAAGGGGTTTTTAACTTTTAATTCTTTAATGGCCTTTATAACCAGCACAGAGACATCCTCTTCTTTCATCCCTTCGGTCGAATAATGAACCAGCTTGATAAATTCCTTTTTGCCCTCTGAATTTTTCAGATGGGAAATCAGCAATTTGTCTTCGCTCAGGTCGATGCCTATGATATCCTTGTTCTTGGGTAACTGCATTTTTACTCTCGGGTTATACCACCTTTTATATAAAAAACTCTGTTCTCCAGTTTAATATCCACCCTGCTTTATCCGAATCCTCATTCAGATCTTTATTCACAACACACTCAATTTTGCATTTTTGCGCCCTTTTATCCAATACCGCTGTGCTGCGGATAAAAAAGGTACGTGAAAACACTGTTGTTTTTCCCTCAGCGATAACGTTGCTGAGTTCGGCGATTTCACTTGGTGACATTGAATAAACCTGGCTTAATTGCGCCACAATTGAACCCTCGCTGGAAAAAGCGCGGTCATCACTATTGGCAATGACCTTATCTTCTCCGCTTCTATAAAGGAGTATTTTCTTCACAACACCCTCGGATAATCCCAAAGCATATAAAGCCGGGCCAAACGCGGTATTTACATTAACCCTGCCGGAGCCATGGACAGTTATATAGGGCTTTATCTTTAGAAAAATATTATTATCCATGCCTTTAACATAATAAAGCTCTTCCAGGCTTTCAAAAAGAGCATCTTTGCAATCATATGAAAAACGCAGGCTGCGGTAATACTTACCCTCTGCACCGTTGGGCAAAGATAAATTATCTTCATCTCTCCAGTCAACTATGCAAGAAGCAATTCTTTGGGCACTATAACTGTCAACTTCTGCCGCGTACTCGATTAAGCGGCTCATCTCCTGCAGGCTTGCCGAATTAATATTCAGCCTGCTCATTACATCTGCCGCACCGTAGATCATCCCCGGCTTATCAGCCCCTGAGTCTTTGGCATATAAGTCTCCTGCCTTATAGGGATACCCTACCGTAAAACTGCCGTCTGATACGGGGATCTCATAAAAAACACTTTCATTGTTACTCCAGCTGTCTTTTAAAAGAACAAAAGGGCTTTCTTTGTCAAAATTGCCTATTTGAGCAACAGCCTGTTTGATACCGGCTTCAGCAATATTGTAAAGCTTACTTCTGGTTTCCACTCTTAAGAGAAAATCAAGACGCTGCCGGACTCCCAGTCCTAAGTATAACGCGAAAACAGTTAAAAGTCCAAGTGACCATAAAACCAGGATCAGGATACTTCCTCTCTTGTTTCCTTTATACTTTTCACCCAGTATTTTAACATGCTTCAACGCAACAAGCCTCCCGCGGGGATATTAACCGTCTTGGTCCTTATCTGAGTTGTCTTGCCCATATCAAGCACCATAGTAAATCTGAGGGCCTGAGGATAAATACTTATTGCCTCTTTAACATCAGGGGGCGGCCAGCTGTCCGCCCAGAAAAACTGCTGTTTATCCCGGCTGAAAAAATAATAGGCAAAACGCAATTCCTGGACATTGTTTACCAGTACTCTCTCAGCAGGACCTTTAAGGGAATTTAAAAGCCTATAATCAATATATTTTCTTTTTATTGCTTTTTCCTGTTCATCATATAAATACATCACTTTGCCCATGCCTTGAGAAAACCCGCTTTCTGAGGCCGGCACATTTACCAGTGACGGAAAACTAAGCATATTCTCCCGGCCGGCAAACGGTATTTTTTTTAAATAAACACAGTTCCTCAATTCTATTTCTAATTTTTGAACAAATAAATTAATATCAATCTGCGGTGTCTCCTGGTTGACCTTCTGCCATATTGTAATTCCGTTAGAAAGCATTCCGTAAAGCGCGATGGAAAGCACACTGAGCATGATGGTTGCTAAAAACAGCTCAATAAAAGTAAGTCCTTTTTTATTCTTTAAATAATTCATATTTCGTTTTATTTACGGCGTACTATTATCAAAATAGCGTTTTGCCATTGTCTGTGCCTTAACCTCCATTTTTTTATTGCCCTGCTGCCAGTTTAAATTCAGATTTATCCTGTAAAGCTCCTGCCTGGTATCTATAATCTGCATGGTTGATGCCCAGGTATATTCCTCAGTTCCAATCCTCATCACGCCATTGTCCTGCATAGGCATGAACAGCCCGGCAGGTTCATCCAGCCTGTTTTGCGCTTGCCATATTTTTTCATCAAAAAACCATTGAGCATTTAAGCGGTTATTAAAGACAGCAAGCGCGTCTAAAGACAAAAGAAAGGCCTCGAAAATGCCCACTACTCCCACAACAAGGACAACGGTCGCAACCATGACCTCAACTAAAGTGAATCCTTTATTTTTTCGCTTAGCAGAACGGCAAAAAGAAAACAGATGACAGATGATAGATGACAGAAAAGAATTCTTCTGACTTCTGTTCTCTGATTTCTGTTCTCTGACTTCTGAGAGAAAAATTTTCGAGAGATCTGTGATCATCTTGTGTCTTTAATCTGCGCTATTCTGTGCTGGACTGTGTTTCGCAACAGTCCCATTAGTCCCAATTTGTGATATCATCTTCGTTTGGCTGGCCATCCTTGCCCAGAGAAAACAGATCATAGTCTTGCGGTCTATGCTGGCCGGGTGATTTATAAAGATAGGCCCTGCCCCACGGATCAACCGGATCTTTCTCAAGATATGGCCCGTTCCAGTTAGGAGCAGACGACGGCCTGGTAAGTAATGCCTGCAGTCCTTCGGAGGATATGGGGAACTGTCCGTTATCAAGCTCATAAAGTTTTAATGCTGTGGCAATATTTGCTCTTATGTCCGCATTGGCCGCCGCAATACGCGCCTGTTCTGAGCGGCCGGCAAGGCGCGGCAAGACCATCGCTGCCAAAGCGCTTATAATAATTACCACCAGCATAAGTTCTATTAAAGTAAAAGCTTTTCTTTTTTTCATATCATCTCTCCTTTTAATGTCATTCTGAGCCCGTAAGGCGAAGAATCTTAAACAATTCCCTTATATAAATCCTCCCAATAAGGGTTTGAGTTTTCTACTAATGCTATCTTTTTGCTACGTAACCAACTTTTGATCCGCTTCTCACGTTTTATCGCATTTATAATATCTTCAATATTTTATTGAACTATCAAGTTTAACTGAAATACAGGCAGAAGCATGGAGACAATAATGAAGCCGACAATAATACCCATGATCAAAATCATTAAAGGTTCAAGTAAATTCGTCATTATCTTAATTGCCTCATCAGTTTCCTCCTCATAAGTGAGCGCAAGCTCTTCCAATGCGCCTTCGATTTTACCTGATTCCTCACCAACTATTACAAGATTAACCATAAACTTTGGAAAAAGAGAGCATCTGTCAAGGGTTGAGCCGAATGTTTCCCCCTGCTCTATTGCCTTATACCCCTTTCGCAGCTCCTGTCTTATAACTTCATTATCAAGAGTGGTAATGCTTTTCTGGATAGCACTCAGAAGCTGAATACCGCTTTTAAGCAGCAGTTCGAGAGTTCTGCTGAATTGGGCAAGTTCCGCTCTTAAAAATAAAGTGCCGAACACAGGGGTGCGTAATTTAATATGGCTTACAATCAATTTCCCTGCCTCAGCCGCCATCAAGCGTTTAACCAGGATAAATATCAGGGCCATTCCTGCAATAAATACAGGCCAGACCCATTGCTGGGTTAAAAAATTACTGACACTGATAAGAATTTTTGTCGGCAGAGGCAAATCCTGGCCTAAGCGCGTAAAAATACTAAGCAGCCGGGGCATAACAAAAGTAAGCATAAATATTA
>DAOVNL010000024.1 GCA_030630245.1 Candidatus Omnitrophota bacterium
ACCTGGGCGTTAGCATCACGTTTTAGTTCTACGACAACGCGCATGCCGTCTTTATCGGATTCATCGCGCACATCAGAAATACCTTCAACGCGCTTCTCCTGCACGAGCTTTACTATCGAGTTTATAACATTGGTTTTGTTGACCTGGTAAGGGATCTCCGTAATCACAATAGCTTCTTTGTTGTTTTTTTGCTGCTCAATATTTGCTCTTCCCCTGACCTTTATAGGAGAACGCCCGGTTTCATACGCTTTTTTGATGCCTTCACGCCCGCATATTATTCCTCCAGTGGGAAAATCCGGCCCCGGAATTTTTTTCATCAGTTCCTTAGGTGTAATATCAGGGTTATCTATCAAAGCGACCGCTCCGTCAATAACCTCGCTTAGATTGTGCGGCGGAATATTGGTGGCCATACCAACGGCAATACCGCTTGAACCATTGATCAGCAAATTCGGTACCGCGGCCGGCAAAAGCGTGGGCTCTTTTAAGGATTCGTCAAAATTAGGCGCAAAGTCCACGGTTTCTTTGTCTATATCGACCAATAATTCCCGTGTGATCGCCGCCATGCGCGCTTCTGTATAACGCATCGCCGCAGCGGAATCGCCGTCTATAGAACCAAAGTTTCCCTGCCCGTCAACCAAAGGATATCTCAGTGAAAACTCCTGTACCATGCGCACCAGAGAATCATAAACCGCGGTATCTCCATGCGGATGATATTTACCGAGCACTTCTCCTACAATACGCGCGCTTTTTTTATAGGGTTTATTGTGCTCGAGGCTCAGCTCTTTCATGGCATAAAGAATTCTTCTGTGCACAGGTTTTAATCCGTCGCGAATATCCGGCAGAGCCCGTCCGACGATTACACTCATCGCGTAATCAATATAAGATTTCTTCATTTCATCTTCGATGGGAACCGTTACTATTTTTTCGTTTTGAGCGTACATGTTGTTTTTATCTCCTTGGTTTTTCAGCTTTCGGCCATACTCTGTTTTTTAACGATTACATATTATCTCGGGCGCACGCAAGGCACGCCCCTACAGGATTGATATATGTTTATCGCTAATTACTGCTTTTTGCTTTTTACTTATAACCTGCATCCTTTGTTAAACGTCAAGGTTCTTCACGTGTTTCGCGTTGTTTTGAATAAAATCTCTGCGCGGCTCAACCGCGTCGCCCATCAATATGGTAAATATTTCGTCTGCCTCAACGGCATCTTCTATGGCTACCTTCAGCATGGTGCGTTTTTCCGGGTTCATTGTTGTCTCCCAGAGCTGGTCCGGGTTCATTTCTCCTAAACCTTTGTATCTTTGAATGGTCATGCCTTTCTTTCCGGAGCTTCTGATTACATTAAGCAGTTCTTTTAAGCTGTTGATCGGCACTTCTTCTTTTGTTTGCTCATCAATAAGCTTTAGCAGCTGCTTGCCTGCGGCCGCGGTCTTTTTTATTTTAGAGAGTTTTGTTTTCTTCGCGCCTTTTTTGTTTTTCATGGGCAGATCACCGGCGCCTATATTTTCCGGCTCCTTTTCGGCCTCATATTCTCTTATATCAAGCTCTGCTTTTTCAAGCCTGGCCATTACTTTTAATATATCTGCCGCTTCATGAAAAGATACCACATCCAGGCTTTCCGCGTCTGTATCGTCTGTACTGCCGAAGCCGCCTTTTTCTTTGATCTCAAGGTCTTTTCCGCGTCTTTTTTCCTCTTTTTTAATAAATTCTGCCAATTCGTTTTCGTTAAATATAAACTGGTCTTTTCCTCCCTTGATGATTATTTTATATATCGGAAGTTTTCCTGTTTTATTGTCTTTTAAGCTTAAATATTTCGCGAATTTTATTCCTTTCTTTTCTATGCCGCGGCTTAATGATTCCACTTCTAAAAGCAGCTCAAGCAGGTTTTTAAACTGCTCATCCGTAAACTGTTTTTTATTTTTATTGTTTACGAGTTTTATGCCTTCACGGCCCAAATCAAAAAGCAGGCTATCCATAGCTGTTTCTGTTTCTATATATTCTTCTCTCTTTCCGCGTTTAATCTTAAAAAGCGGCGGCTGCGCTATATAAACATGTCCTTTTTCTATCAACTGCGGCATCTGCCGGTATAATAATGTGAGCAGCAATGTGCGTATGTGTGAGCCGTCAACATCGGCATCAGCCATAAGAATCAGTTTATGATATCTTAATTTCTCCAAGTCAAAATCACTGCCTATGCTGGTGCCCAGCGCGGTTATTATTGTGCGGACTTCCTCATTGCTTAAAATTTTGTCCAATCTTGATTTTTCAACGTTGAGAATTTTTCCTTTAATAGGCAGTATTGCCTGAAACCTTCTGTCTCTTCCCTGTTTAGCGGAGCCTCCGGCAGAATCTCCTTCCACTATATATATTTCGCATAATGCCGCGTCCCGCTCGGAACAATCCGCGAGCTTTCCGGGTAAAGAGCCGCTGTCCAGCGCGCCTTTTCTTCGTGTAAGTTCACGCGCTTTTCTTGCCGCGTTTCTTGCTCTGGCGGCAAGCTTTGCTTTTTCGATTATTTTATTTCCAATAGAAGGATTTTCTTCCAGAAAATTTCCCAGCGCCTCATTCACAACAGAAGCAACGATTCCCTCGACCTCACTATTACCCAGTTTTGTTTTTGTCTGCCCTTCGAATTGCGGGTTAGGAACTTTAATACTGATAACAACCGCGAGGCCTTCTCTGACATCTTCGCCGGACAGAGTTACTTCCTGGTTTTTGGAAAGTTTTTTATTTTTAGCAAACTGATTTAATGTTCTTGTAAGCGCTGATTTAAATCCCGTTAAATGCGTGCCGCCTTCTATAGTATTAATGTTATTCGCGAATGTATAAATCGTTTCCGCGTAACCATCGTTATACTGCAGGGCGATTTCAACCACTACATTTTCTTTCATTTTCTCAAGATAAACAACTTTCCTAAAAAGAGGGTTTTTGTTTTTATTTAAATGTTCGATGAACTGCGCGATTCCGCCTTTAAAACAAAACTCTACTTCTTTTTCGATTCTTTCATCGGCTAATTTAATAATCAGCCCCTTATTTAAAAACGCGAGTTCTCTTAAGCGGTTAGCAAGAATATCAAAACTATATTTTATTTCCGGAAATATTTCTCTATCGGCTTTGAAAATAACCCGCGTGCCTGTTTTTTTACTTTTTCCGATAATAGTCAGTTTTGCCGCGGTTTTACCCTGCTCATATCTCTGGTGAAATATTTTTCCTTCCCTTCTAACCTCTACTTCCAGCCACTCAGACAGAGCGTTAACTACACTTACGCCCACCCCATGTAAACCTCCCGATACTTTATAAACCCGGTGATCAAATTTTCCTCCGGCGTGCAGTGTGGTCATAACAACCTCGACCGCGGGTTTTTTAAGTTTTTTATGCGTATCAACGGGTATTCCTCTTCCGTCATCTACGACAGAAACGCTGTTATCCTCATGAATAACAACTTCTATTTTTTTACAATACCCGGCCAATGCCTCATCTATGGAATTATCAACAACCTCATAAACCATATGGTGCAGTCCGCGAATCGTGGTGTCTCCAATATACATCGCCGGCCTTTTTCTAACCGCCTCAACTCCTTCAAGTACCTGAATTGTCCTCGCGTCATATTTATCCGGCATAAACCCTCTCCTTATTTTTATTTTAAAAATCCTTTTTGTTTTTCTATCCTTTTTATAAGAACATCAATGCTGTTTTTTTCTATTATTTTTTTTCCTTTTACGGTTACTATTACAGTTTTCCCTTTTTTATATTTATTTTTTTTCTGAGAAATTAAAATAATATCATCTAATGATATTGTCTTTTTCTTATTTAAAAAAACCAGCAATTTTATTTTCCTATCTTAAAACGAATATTAATAATATCTTTCGTATTAAATATATGTTGTATTGTATTTAAAATTTCAGTTTTTTTTAGAGTTAACTGATATAGTAAAGCTGAATTCGAAACCGCTATTATTAGTGTTTTATTTTTTATTGTTATTGGTTTTGTGTTCTCATCGGCTTTATCCGGCATTATCTGCTGCCAGTTTTCTATTATTTTAGACTGCAGGGATTTACCCGTCTTTTTATGCTCTTTTAAAAATTGATCCAGTATTTCTTTTATCGCGACAGGTTTTGTTTTCTTTTTTTGTCTCATATTAATTTACTATGCGAGCTGCATCGGTAATACTATATAGACATAAAAACCGTTCTCATCTTGGAGGTCTTCCCTGAATACACCCGGCTTATCCGCGTTAATGAGCTCAAAATCAATAGTCTCTTCTTTTAAATTTTTCAGGACATCCATTAAATACCAGGGGTTAAAACCCACGGTTATTTCATTACCGGTATAATCCATCGCGATATCTTCTTTAACATCCCCTATGTCCGGGGTCATTTTAGAAACTACAAGTTTATTCTTAAAAACATCTATTTTAATAGATTGAGAATCCTGGCTGGTAAAAAGACTTGCCCTTTTAATGGCTGCTAAAAATTTTTCTTTATTTATTCTGATTTTTTCCTGTTTTTCGCTTTTCTTTTCTTTGGGTATTACCTGTTCATAATTAGGAAATTCCCCTTCTATAAGCCTTGATATAATCACCGTACCATTAAGTTCAAAAGCCACCTGATTCTCGGTAAAAATCAGTTTTACCTGTCCTTCTTCTTTTAATATCCTATTTAATTCATTTATTGTTTTAACGGGAATTATAACCTCTTTTTTTTCTATTTCAATAGGGCTTTTAACCTCAATTAAAGCAAGTCTCCTGCCGTCAGTCGCGACAAGCCTGATGCTTTTACTTTTCAAAGAGAACATTGTTCCGTTCAATACATATCTTGTCTCATCGCGCGACATAGCAAAACTCACTTTTTTTAAAAGCTTTTTTAATAATGATTGTTTTATAGTAATACTTTCCTTATCATTAAATTTAGGAATAGAGGGAAATTCTTCTTTCGGCAGCCCGATAAGCCTAAAAGAACATTCCGCGCAATCCAGCAGCATATTAAAATTTTTACGTACATTTATTGAAACGTCTCCATGTGGAAGCTCTTTAATAATATCAGCGAATCTTTTCGCTGGAACGGTTATAGCACCTTCTTCCTGAACCTCTGCTTTTGCTCTATAAACTATTCCAATATCAAGATCAGTAGCATTAAAAATTATTATATCATTACGCGCTTCGATAAGAACATTGGATAATATAGGGAGAGTTGTTTTGGTCGCGACAGCTCCTTCTACTGTTTGAATAGCGGACATTAATATATTTTTTGTGGATTTAAAGCGCATATTATCCCCCTTTTTATTAACAATCAGGTTTTTATTATACTAGTTTTAATTTTAGAAAAATAGCCGTAGTAATATTAGTAATAATGTTAATATGTGAATATGTTTTTAACTTAAATAGTTTAAACGCTTAAGTCTTCTTAATTTTGTTAATTAATGATGTTAATAACTCGCCTGTTTTGTTATCTTGTGTGGATTGTTTTTTTATTTTTCCATAAGCGTGTAAAACTGTTGTATGATCTCTTCCGCCAAAAAACTCTCCTATCTCAGAAAGCGAGTGATTTGTTAATTCCCTTGATAAATACATGGCAATATGGCGGGGAAAAGCAATGACCTTACTTCTTCCTCCCCTTTTAATATCGCTTACCTTTATCTGGAAGTTGTCCGCGACCATTTTTAGGACTTTATCGAGTGTTATTACCTTAACATAAGAATCCTCTTTAATAGCATCCTTAAGAACTTCCTCGGCGATAGAAATAGAAATAGGGTTATTCGTCAATACTGAATAAGCGACAACCCTGATTAGAGAGCCTTCCAGTTCTCTAATGTTTGAGCGGATCTTTTCCCCAATAAAAAACATGACCTCATCCGGAACCTTTACTATCTCCCTTTCCGCTTTTTTGCGCAGGATCGCAATGCGTGTTTCAAGATCAGGAGGCTGAATATCCGTGATCAATCCCCACTTAAAACGGGAAATAAGCCTCTCCTCCATCCTGTTAATATCTCTCGGAGGCCGGTCGCTTGAGATAACGATCTGCTTATGGGCGTCATAAAGAGTATTGAATGTATGAAAAAATTCTTCCTGCGTGCTTTCTTTACCCGCGATAAACTGTATATCGTCGATCAAAAGGATGTCAACATTTCTATATTTTTCCCTAAAGCGCATTGTGGTTCTGTTCTGGATCGCGCTGATAAGCTGATTGGTAAAACGCTCACTTGAAGTATATGTTAATTTTGCCGCGGAATTTTTTTGTAAGATATAGTGTCCCACCGCCTGCATAAGATGTGTTTTACCTAAGCCCACCCCACCGTAAATAAACAAAGGGTTGTACGCGCGCGCCGGAGATTCCGCCACAGCCGAGCTTGCCGCGTGGGCAAAACGGTTGCTTGGCCCAACGACAAAGCTATCGAACGTATATTTTGGGTTCAGGTAAATATCCGGCCTGTACGCGGGCACGCTTTTTGAGGCTTCACGAGAAAAAGCAGCAGCGCTTTTTTCAACGAACGCTGCCGGCGTTGAGGAAGAAACAATAAAATCAAGCCGGATCTTCCGTCCATTTATGCGGCCGATCGCCCGCATTAAAACATCATAATAATGATCAGCAAGCCATTGCCGGAAAAACTTAGTAGGCACCTCAACGATAAAAGTCTCGTTGTTTAACGAAACCCCTTTAGTGGGTTTTAACCAGGTCTCATAACTTTGAATAGAAACTTCTTTTTTTAAGGCTGACAAGACATCAGCCCACAACTGAGTAGCTTTACTTTGCATAGCTTAATTGTACACTTTTAAGTTATCCACATAACAATAAACGGCAAGCTGTAGATGTAACCTATTTATTTTAAGTAAGTTGCGGTGCTATATACTCAACCACTTAACAATTTATCCACAAGTTGCGCACCAGGCAGTTTGTAACACGAAAATTATTATAACAAATGAGGGGAATATTTCAAGCGTTTTTTTTGTTATTTTTTATTGACTAAAATTTGTTTTATGTTATAATTTTTGTTTAACATAAACTACGACAAAAAGAGAGAAGAGATGAAGAAAAACCTAACGGCAAAATCTAATGCCAAAAGAAAAAAAACGCATGGTTTTCGTTCGAGAATGAAAACCCAGGACGGCCAGGCGATAATTAAAAGAAGGCGGCGTAAGGGCAGAAAAACCCTCTCGGCTTAGTATGAAACAATGCGGATTATCGAGGAAAGAACGGTTGATAAGCCCGCTTCAGTTCAAGCGTGTCTACCAGCAGAAAAGAGCGGTAAAAAACACCTTGATCTGGCTTTACAGAATGCCTAACGGGTTAGCGTTTAACAGGCTTGGTATTAGTGTGGGCAATAAATTCTGTCTAAATATTGTCCAGCGAAATAAAATTAAAAAAATATTCCGCCGCATATTCCAGTGTAATAAAAAATGTTTTGGGGAAGGCATTGATATTGTTTTGGTGCTGAAGAAAAAAACAGAGCGGATTAACTACGAATATTTTGAAAAAATAATATTAGGCCTGGCGAAAAAATGAAAAAAATAGTGATTTTACTTATTGATTTTTATCGTAACACCTTGGCTTTATTAAAGATACAATCCTGCCGCTTTTATCCGACTTGTTCAGCTTACACAAAAGAGGCTGTTATAAAACATGGCGTAATAAAAGGAGCGGGCCTGGGTGTGAAAAGAATATTCCGGTGTAATCAGTTAAACCCCGGGGGATTTGACCCGGTTCCATAAAAAATAATAAAACAGGATAACAATGAAGAGTGAGAAAAATTTTTTTATTGTCATAGCGATTACAGTATGCGTGCTTGTATTTTATCCCGTGCTTATGAAAAAGATATTTCCGCAGTATTTTCCTGAGCAGCCCCAACTCCAGCCCCAGCTCCAATCACAAACTGAGCAAATTACTATAAATAATGAGATAAAGCCGAAACAACCCGTGTCCATCAGCCCAACCTATTCAAAAGAAAAGACTTACACTTTATATAATAACATTTATGAAATAGAGGTGAATAGCCCAAATGCTGATATTAAAAGCATAAAGCTTTTGCAGATCATGGATCCCGCGACCAATGCGCCGACGGTCTTAATGGATACTCAGGATAGGATGCCGGGTATTTTTAATGATTCAGGGCTCACGGATAAGGCTGTTTTACAAAATATCGAGAGCAGTAATAATGCGGCGATCTTTCATTATAAGCATGAGGCAGGGCTGAATATCCGCAAAAAACTAAGAATAGACAATGATATATACAGCGTGTCGCTTTCTTTTGAGATCGAAAACCCGTCAAAAATAGAAAAGGTTTTATCATACCGTCTTGTTGCGGCCGCGGGAATTAAAAATACCGCTAAGGTTGACGAGCGTTTCAGTAATCAGATCACGGTTTTAAAGGATAAAAAAACCATAAAGAAAAACCTG
>DAOVNL010000080.1 GCA_030630245.1 Candidatus Omnitrophota bacterium
GGATGCTGTAAATAATCCGGAAGATCCGGCCGCAGGCATTCGCAGGGTGCCGTTTTCACGCGTGTTTTATATAGAGCGTGATGATTTTATGGAAGATCCTCCTAAAAAGTTCTTTAGATTAGCTCCCGGCCGGGAGGTGCGGTTGCGTTACGCGTATTTTATTACCTGCAAGGATGTTATTAAGGATGAAAATGGAGAAATTGTTGAGCTGCATTGCACCTATGATCCTCAGACCCGCGGCGGTGACGCGCTGGACGGCCGCAGAGTAAAGGCCACGCTGCACTGGGTAAGCGCCCGGCATGCAATGGAGGCAGAGGTGCGCATATACGAACATCTTTTCCTGAAAGAAAATCCTGAGAAAACAAAGGACGGGGAGGATTTCACCGTAAATTTGAATCCTGATTCTTTGAAAATACTGAAAAATTGCAAGCTTGAACCATGCCTTAAGGATTCTAAAGCAGGAAATGCTTATCAGTTTGAGCGGCTAGGATATTTTTGCGTTGATGGCGTGAATCATACTCAAGAGCATCCTGTATTTCACAGAATTGTGCCTTTAAGAGACACCTGGGCAAAGATCAAGAATAAAGAAAAGCGATAAATAGGGTCTGATGGGTTTTTCAGCAGACCCTAAATAATGGGGGCAGATGGACAAGAAAAAAATTCTCGTAATTGATGATGATCATGATTTCGCTAAACTTGTAAAGATGAACCTCGAGGATACCGGCAGGGAACTCAATTAAAGTTTGCCGGAATTTCAAAAATATGGTACACTTTATTGCTTTTGCAGGAGATTCTTTTTATGAAGTTAATATCTAAGATGATTTTATTAATGTATTTATGTACTGCATTAAACGGCATGGCTTACGCCGGAGGCAGCATATCAGCAGGAATTGCCGCATTAAACTTAAATTCCTGCGCAATTAATGTGAAGTATACGCAAATACCGCGGTTGTCTAAAAGCTTATCTATAAAAGATGATCTGATTGATTTTGCTCAGGATATTCCGCGAATGCGGGGATATGATTGGCCCAGGGTTAGACAGGAAAACAAGAAATTGTTTACTTTGCTTTGCAGGATTTAATGCGTTGAGTAAAACTGAGTTTTATTGCGGCCTTCGCTTTTTGCCTGTTTAAGCGCCTGTTTTACCTGATTTATTAGTTTTTTTGGGTCCGTCAACTCATTGTCGTACTGGCTTACCCCGCAGCTTACCGTTAACTTCAGGGTGCATTCAGCGCGCAGCTCTTCAGTTGAAGATATGAAGTCGCGGATTCTTTCGGCAAGGGCAAATGCGCCGCGTAAATTTGTTTCAGGCATTATCACCCCAAATTCATCATCTTTATACCTGCATACCTCATCAGCGCTTCGAATGTTTCTTACGAGAAGCTCCGCTATTTTCTTAAGCATGCGGTCTCCTGTGTTTAAGCCAAAGGCATTATTAATAACCTTAAAATTATCAACACCCATAAGCATAAAGCTGAAATCCCGTTTGTATCTACGGCTGCGGATGCATTCTTCATTGATGCGGTGACCCAAATATTGCGGACTGTATACATTGGTCAGGGGATCATAAAAAGAGGATGAGATAGCTGAATCCACTTTTCTTTTTGCTTTTAAAAGATTCTTGATGCGAGCCAGCAATTCTCTCTCGTCAGCGCTCTTGGATAAGAAGTCAGAAGCGCCCATTTCAAGGCCCAGCAGCTTATCGTCAATAGTCTTGATTGCACTGTAAAAAAGAACCGGCAGGCTTATAAACTTATTATTGTTTCTTATTCGTTTGCAGATTTCAAAACCGTCAATATCCGGAAGGACAATATCCAGGATAACCAGATCAGGGGTGCTGTTTTCTACTATGGACAGGGCATCTTTTCCGTTTTCAGCATAAACGACATCATATTTCTCTTTTTCAAGTATTTTTTTGAGAAAAATCACATCGCTTACTCTATCTTCAACTACCAGGATCTTTTCCATTTTAGCCCTTATTGTTAATTTTTTTTATATATCCCATCTATTTATACTATACCATAAAACACCTACATTTACAAATTTAACTCCTAATGACCAAGGGGGCTACCGAAGATAGAGATTCCTTGAGAATTTACTTTTTTTGTAGTAAAATCAAATTATAAAAGGAAACCTTAAATATAAAAAATAAATCAGCTACTAAGTCACAAAGGCACAAAGAATAGATTAAGAGAATTATTTTATAATCTTAGCGTCTTAGCGCCTTGGTGGCTAACAATATTGTCAGAAACTTTTGACAATACTCAATAATCGTTGAGGAGGTAACTATGAAGAGGGAGAATTATTTAGGAAGACGAAATTTTTACCGCTTAAAAGTAACATATCTGGTAAATTACCGGCAGAAAGACGATAAAGGCAGTATAGGCGATTATAATTATGCATTAACTAAAGATATCAGCGCCGGCGGCCTCCTCGTTATGTCGGAAAAGAATTTTCCTAAGGGCACAGCAATGGAAATGATCATTAGCCTGCCCATGTATCCGGATAAACGCCTTAAGGCGCTGGGTGAGGTTACCAGTGATTTTCCTGCCGATGCCCGTAAACCCCTTTATCCCACCAGAATACGTTTTGTCGAGTTTAATGAGGCTGCCTTCAACAAGCTCAAAGATTTCATAGAAGATGAAATGAATAAAAAAAAAGGCAGCCGCACTTTAAAGGAAAAAATGGACAGAAGAAAGGAATAAAGCTTAGCTTTAACGGAAAATTGTTAAACTGTCCTATTTATAAGAGCGAGAAATTCAGATCTTGTAGCCGGTTGTTCACGGAATGATCCCAGCACAGAAGAAGTTGTCATGATCGAATTTTGTTTTTCGACCCCGCGCATCATTTCACAGAGATGCCGGCATTCGATAACTACTCCGATGCCTTCAGCATCGATACTGTGCATGATCTCATGCGCGATTTGAGAAGTTAATCTTTCCTGTATTTGTACCCTGCGGGCAAAAACATCAACCATGCGGCAGATCTTGCTTACACCCAAGACCTTTTTTTTAGGTATATAGCCGATATGACAGCGTCCGTAAAATGGTAGAAGATGGTGTTCGCAAAGGCTGTATGTTTCAATATCGCGAACAATGATCATGTTGTTAGCTTCAGACTGAAAAACAGCATTGTTAATTATATCCTTTGGCGTTGCCCTGTAGCCCTGAGTCAGGAACTCCAGCGCCCGGGCGACACGAAGCGGCGTTTTTTTCAGCCCTTCTCTATTGGGATCTTCGCCCATTTCGATCAACAGTTCATGAACCAGTTTCATTACATTTTTTTCGTTCATCAGAGACTCCTTATTTAAATTTTTGAATAACTGCTTTTTAAAAAACACTAAAATCAGTATATTATATAATAGCACTAAAAAGGCTTTTTTCAATATTTTTGCAAGAAAAGGCCCGAATGCGTAATATTTTAACCTAAAAACTTCTCCAGCTACTTCTTTTCTAAAATTGAAAGTGTTTCAATGTGCGGCGTGTGGGGGAAGAAGTCATATGCGAAGATTTTCCTTAGATTATATTCATGAACCAGTTTCTTTAGATCTCTGTTTAGTGTGGCAGGATCACAGGATATGTAAGCTATAAAGCCGGGCTGAATTTTACTGATCTGTTCGATGACCGCATTCTCCATGCCTCTTCGGGGAGGATCAATAATGATAATATCAGGTTTTTTCTTGTGAGCATTTTTTATCCAATTTTCACACTCAGCATGTACTGTTTCAATGTTTGAAACAGCATTGATCGATATATTTCTTTTTAAAAAAGAGATATTTGCTTTTGATGATTCTACCGCTGTAATATTTGAAAAAAGCCCTGAGAGAGCTATCGCAAATGTTCCTACGCCGCAGTATAGATCAAGCATGTTCTTTGCAGCTGTTTGGGGAAGCTCCTTTTTGAGGTCCTGAATAAGCAATTCCAGCATTGGTATGTTGATCTGGAAGAAAGATTGACAGCCGAACAAAAAAGTTTTTCCGGCAACGGTTTCCGAAAGCTGATCTTTGCCCAAAAGAATGCTTTTTTCGTTTCTTTTTTTGTTGATATAAACTATTCCCGCAAGGGAGAATTTTTTGCCAAGTTCAAGCAACGGCTCCAAAAGAGCAAGCTCTTTTTTTCTTAAATGACCTAAGCAGCAAAGCAGGAGCTTTTTACTGGCCCGGCTTCGCTGTAAAGTGATTTCATTGACATATTTCTCCAGTCCTCCGCCAAGGCTTCGCAGGAATTCACTTATAAGTTTGTTCATTAAATCCGAAGCCAGAAAACACCGATCGATAGGAGTGAATTTATCCCTTGTTTCCGGAGTATGGTAAGCGCAAACAGCTGAGTTGTTTTCGGTGATAATATGCAGATGGATCTTATTGCGGTATCCCCAAATAACATCACCTGAGCGCAGGTTCAGAGAAAAAAGTTTGGAATCAAAAGCGGATAATATTTCTTTTAACTGTTCTTCTTTTATTTTTAACTGATACTCATAATCAATGTACTGATAAGCAGAGCAGATATGAAAATGTCCGCAGCGCGGAAGCTTCCGGTGGACAGATGGGCGAATAACAGTATTTGTTTTTGCCAGGATATAATTCTTCTTGTCTTTAACGCAGCTGCATTCAACAATCTCTCCGGGAATACCGCTATCGGTTAAAACAACCTTATTATCTTTGCGGCCAAGACTTTTCCCGGGGTAAATAATTTTTTCAATATTAATTTGCATAGAAAGATTATAGCACAATAATAAAATTTTGAAATGATTAATCGATTGCCGGCCCCAACCCGGACATTTTATCATGGTGTCGTGGCGAAGACACGAAGCTCGCTGCAGATGGAAGGCTTGCGACTGAAGAGCCCACAGGCGTATCCTTTGTGATACGTCGAGGACTCAGAGGGAGCAAAACACAGCAGATGCAACGAGATGCGTGTCTGCAGTAGACAATATGGTGAAATATTCGGGTTAAAGCACATGTTTTTTAGCGCCTAAATTCGCGGATTTTCGTTAAAAAAAATGAGGCCTGGAAGAAGGAGATTTTCTGAAATAAAAAAAATAAAAAAATTGAAGCAAAAAGCTCTTGACAACGTGCGTTTTTTATATTAAATAAAAAAGTATAAATAGAAAAAGCAGTAACATTTTAACAGGA
>DAOVNL010000082.1 GCA_030630245.1 Candidatus Omnitrophota bacterium
ATCTAGGGATTGGGCTTTTCCGATACCGCGTGAAGCCTAAAACTAAAACTACTACGGTTAATCCGATTATAGCTCAGCTTTTTGGTTATTCTCTCAAAAAGGGGGTTATTGAAGAAGATTTCGCTGATTTATTCTTTAACGCCACAGATAGAGAAATTTTCTTTGACATTCTAAACCGAAATAAAACAATCAAGTCTTTTGAAGTAATTTTTAAGAAGGATGACGGCCAGCCTCTATGGATAACTATCACTGCCCAGCTTACATCTAACAAAAAAGAATGCTGGGTAGAAGGAATAATTCAGGATATCTCCATTCAAAAAGAAACTATCAGCAAATTAACCAGAGAAAAGAGTTTCTTTGAAAACCTCTTAAATAACATGCCTGACGCGGGCTATTTTAAAGACCGCGATAATCGTATTATCAAAGTTAACAACTTTTACATTAAGGGAACAGGGCTTAAAGCTTGCGAAATTATCGGTAAAACTGATTTTGATTTTTTTCCTCCCGAACAGGCAAAGAATATGTTTGAGGACGATAACAAAGTTCTAAATACCGGAACGCCTATCATCGGAAAGATTGAGAAAACTTTAATTTCCGGCAACCGCTGGAATCAGGTAATTACCACTAAGATCCCCATGCATGACGATGCGGGAAAGATTATCGGAACTATGGGAATAACCAGAGATATGACCGCTTACGCGAATTTAGAACAACAACGCCTGAATATGGTGATAAACGCTTTAGAGATTTTAGGCAAAGCTTTGGAGATGCGCGACCCCTATACTTTTAGTCACACCCGCAATGTCGCCGGCATTGCCGAAAGTATCGCCAAAGCCTTGAACTGGGATGAAGACCGTCTCCTGGCAATAAAATTAGCCGGGGAACTCCATGATTTAGGCAAAATAAGCATTCCTCTGGATATTTTAAACAAACCCGGCAAGCTAAACGCCTTAGAATACCGTTTGATTCAAGAACATGTGGAGAATTGTTATAGCCTTATCAAAGATATTGATTTTCCCTTTCCCTTGGCTGATATTATCTATCAACATCATGAACGCCTTGATGGCTCCGGTTACCCCAGAGGCATGAAAGGCGAAGAGATTCTTGTAGAAGCCAGAATATTAGCCGTAAGCGACGTCTTGGAGGCAATGACTCACCATAGGCCATACCGTGAAGCCTTAGGCTTAAAAAAGGCCTGCGAGGAATTGGAAAAGAATAAGGGTGTTAAGTACGATTCTAAAATAGTCGATGTGTTATTCGCGCATATTAAAAAAAACGGAATAACATAAACAGTAAAAACAATAAATAACTGGGAGCAAGTATGACACGTAAAAAAATTGCTATGGATGGAAATACCGCTGCTGCCTATGTGGCGCACGCGACTAATGAAGTTATCGCCATATATCCCATAACTCCATCTTCCGGTGTGGGAGAAATGGCTGACGCAAGGTCTGCCCGGGGGTTAACTAATATTTGGGGACAGGTGCCTTTAGTATCAGAGCTTCAATCTGAAGGCGGAGCTTCAGGCACGGTACACGGGTCTCTTACTGTCGGCAGCCTTACAACTACCTTTACCGCTTCTCAGGGGTTATTGCTTATGATTCCGAATATGTTCAAGATTGCCGGAGAGCTAAGCCCTACTGTTTTTCATGTAACCGCGCGTACTGTTGCTACTCACGCTTTATCAATATTCTGTGACCATTCTGACGTTATGGCCGCGCGTACTACCGGATTTGGCCTTCTTTTTTCAGCAAATGTGCAGGAAGTTATGGATCTCGCGTTAATTGCTCAAGCCGTATCTTTAGAGTCCAGGGTTCCTTTTATGCATGTTTATGACGGCTTTCGCACATCCCATGAAATTCAAAAAATTGAACAATTAGATTTTGATGATATGCGGGCGATTATAGATGACAACTACGTGCGGGCGCACCGCGGCCGCGGGCTTACCCCGGATTGCCCGGCTATAAGAGGCACTTCCCAGAATCCGGATGTCTACTTTCAGGAAAGAGAAACTGTAAACTCTTTCTACAATAATACACCGGCTATAGTTAAGAAGGTCATGGATCGTTTCGCGAAACAGACCGGAAGGCAATATAAACTTTTTGATTATATCGGTGATCCGAAAGCGGAACGTATTATTATTATTATGGGTTCAGGAGCTCAAACAGTTCAGGAAGCAGTTGAACATCTAAATAAAAAAGGCGAAAAAGTAGGCCTTATTAAGGTGGGTTTATATCGGCCATTTGATGTTGCCGCGTTTGTTACGGCATTTCCTGAAACTGTGAAAGCAGTAGCAGTCTTAGACCGAACAAAAGAGCCGGGAGCTATCGGTGAACCGCTTTATCTTGATGTGCGGGTAGCGATAAGCGAAGCTTTGGAGAATAAAACAGCTCCTTTTAAGTATCAGCCGGTTATCGTTGGCGGAAGATATGGTTTAGGGTCAAAGGAATTTAACCCTGCTATGGTAAAAGCAGTTTTTGATAATCTTCTGCAGGCTAAGGCAAAAAACCGTTTTAGCGTAGGCATAGAGGATGACATTACTCACGATAGCCTTAAAGTAGGGGATGATTTTTCATCGGAAAACTTTGAAAATTTTCGAGGAGTATTCTACGGGCTTGGTTCAGACGGAACTGTCGGCGCGAATAAAAATTCTATTAAAATAATAGGTGAACGCACAGAAAACTATGTTCAGGGTTATTTTGTCTACGATTCAAAAAAAGCCGGCTCACAAACAGTATCACATTTGCGTTTCGGAAAAGATCCGATCCTCAGTACTTATCTTATTCAATCAGCTAATTTTGTAGCTTGTCATAATTTTTCTTTTTTGGAAAAATATGACTTGCTTTCCATTGCTCAGAAAAATGCTACTTTTCTTTTGGCAAGTCCTTACGGTAAAGATAAAGTCTGGAATGAACTGCCTTGGGAAGTGCAAAAAGATATTATTGAAAAAAACTTAAAGTTCTACGTTATTAATGCTGTAAAGTTAGCCAAAGATTTAGGGCTGGGTGCCCGAATTAATATTATTATGCAGACAGCATTTTTTGCTATTTCCAATATCTTACCTGTACAGGAGGCCGTAGAAGCAATAAAAGGAGCCGTAAAAAAGACATATGGAAAAAAAGGTGAAAAGGTAGTTCAGATGAACTGCCGTGCTGTTGATAAAGCCCTTGAAATCATTGAGGAAGTTTTAATTCCCAATGAGGCTACAAGCAAAACCAAAAGGCTTTCGGCTGTATCTAGCGATGCACCGGAATTTGTAAAGTCAGTTACGGCAAAAATTATAGAAGGAAATGGAAATAAAATTCCCGTATCAGCATTTCCTCAAGATGGAACTTATCCTACCGCGACTTCACAATTTGAAAAACGAAACATTGCTATACAGATGCCTCAATGGGATCCTGAAACTTGTATCCAGTGCGGGCAATGTTCGTTAGTCTGTCCTCATGGGGCAATCCGAATGAAAATCTATGACAAAAAATTATTGAGTTCCGTTCCCGGAAGTTTTAAGTCTATTCAGGCAAAAGGAAAAGGGTGTGAAGACAAAGCCTTTACTTTGCAGGTTGCCCCGGAAGACTGTACCGGCTGCGGGGTATGTGTGGATACTTGCCCTATCTTTAAGCGCGATGAGGCCAATAAGCCAACAGATAAAAAAGCAATTAATATGGTCTCACATATTGAGGTTGTTGAAAACGAAAAAGAAAACTTTACCTTTTTTCTTTCCTTGCCGGACATGAAGGTGAATGATTTACCGATAGGAATTAATACCATAAAGGGGTCACAGCTCATGAGGCCTTTGTTTGAATTTTCCGGAGCATGTGCCGGTTGCGGAGAAACGCCGTATGTAAAGTTACTTACCCAGCTTTTTGGTGACAGGGCGTTAATCGCTAACGCGACTGGGTGTTCTTCGATATATGGAGGCAATTTGCCGGCAACACCCTTTTGCAAGCGCGATGATGGAAAAGGGCCGGCATGGTCTAATTCACTCTTTGAAGATAATGCTGAGTTTGGTTTTGGAATGTACTTGGGAGTTGAGCAGATCGCTCAAAGAGCAAAAGAGCTGTTACGGAAATTAGCAGAGAATGATGAGCTTAAAAGCAGCGCCGCTTTGGTTGACGAAACAATTAATTCTCAGCAAAAAACTCATCAAGATATTGAGGTTCAACGTCAAAGAGTTGAAAAAATAAAGCAAATCGTGAATAAATTAGAAAAGACAGCTGCTGTAAAAGAGTTGTCTCCAATAATTGATTATCTGGTAAAGAAAAGCATATGGGTCTTGGGTGGAGATGGCTGGGCTTACGATATTGGTTACGGCGGTTTGGATCACGTTCTTGCTTCAGGCAAAAATGTTAATGTGCTTGTGCTTGATACTGGAGTGTATTCCAATACCGGCGGTCAAATGTCTAAAGCTACCCCTAAAGGCGCGATTGCAAAGTTTGCCGCTGCCGGGAAGCCGCTTCCCAAAAAGGATTTAGCGCTTCTTGCAATGACATATGGTAATGTTTATGTTGCGCAAGTTGCTCTAGGCGCGAATCCGATGCAAACCATCAAGGCCTTTGTAGAAGCGGAGATGTACGAAGGGCCTTCTCTTATCATCGCTTATTCTCATTGCATTGCTCACGGTATTAATATGCTCAAGGGGCTGGATGAGCAAAAAAAGGCTGTTTTATCGGGAAATTGGCTGCTTACAAGGTTTAATCCTGATTTAGCAAAAGAAAAAAAGAACCCTTTACAGCTTGATAGTAAGGCGCCTAGCCTTCCTTTAGAAGAGTATATGTATAACGAAAACAGATTTAAAGCCTTAAAAGCAATGTCTCCGGAAAGAGCGCAGCGCTTGTTAAACGAGTCACAAAAAGAGGTTAATCGAAAATATAAGCTTTATGAAAATTTGACAAAGATGGATTGTGAGGTTGAGTAAAAGGAGGGAGAAATGGCTAAAATTACTATTGACGAAAATGCTTGTGTGGGTTGCGGTTTATGTGTAAATGTATGTGAGGC
>DAOVNL010000171.1 GCA_030630245.1 Candidatus Omnitrophota bacterium
ACTTTATAATCCCGGACATTCTCTTTAAACCTGACTGCATCTCAAGTAGATACTCACGCAAAGAATCATTCTGATCCCCTATATGGCTGAAACACAACCTCGTATAACGCATAACTCCATCAAGAGGATTATTAAGCTCATGGGCAACAGCAGACGCGAACTTTGTCACTGCCGTCGAATTTTTAAAACACTGGAGCTGTTTTTCAAGATGCTCGCAATGTATGGTCTTTTCGATAGATTTGGCAGCGCCCATGGCAATAGCACTGACAAAAGAAAGTTCTTTTAATGTAAACGGCTTTCCGTTAGTTTTTTCTGTTATATTTATTACCCCCAGAATCTTTCCTGAATATATCAATGGTACGGATAAAAAAGAATTAGTGCGGTAATCATTCCGGCGGCATCTATCCTTGACAAGGTTTTCCTTGCCGGCATCCTCAACCAAAAGCGGCCTTTTCTGCTCAGCAACAAGGCCTGATATCCCCTCTCCAAACCTTAGGCGCTTACCCAGAATTGATTGTTCGTTTCTGCCCCTGGCAGCGCGGACAACAATTTCCCGGCTGTTTTTAGAAACAAGCATTATAGACCCATTGTCAGATTCTAAAATATCAAGGCATTGATTAAGTGTAGATTCTAAATATTCCCGCATAATCTAAGTTATCCCGTTTTCCAGTTCTGACCGAAGCCCGAAAGACGGCCATTCGCTCCGCTCTTTATTTCGTTGTCTTCTTCAGACTCTCAAGCTCCTGCGTAACAGTCTTTACAATCTGTTCCTTATCCGAAAAGTCTTTGAGGATTCTCTCATAAGTAGATTTTGCCAGCTTTAAATTATTAAGCTTATTCTGATAAATCCTAGCCATGACCATAAGGGTATCAGGCCACAAACGGTATTTTTTATCCAGCTTACTTATGTAGGCAACAGCAGTATTCCAATCCTCCTGTTCCATATAGGTGCGAACAACCAGGTTTTCCGCTAAAAGCGCGGCCTTTGTATTCGAATATTCATCAGCAATACTCTGGTAAAAGTTTATTGCCGCCTCATATGCCTGCCGCGCTGATTTTTTTTCATCATTTTTCACATAATAACGGGCTATATATAAAGGAACTGACAGGCTCTGGATGGTTTTATCATATTTGGTCAGGATAATATTAAAGGTTTTGAGCGCCTGGGCCCAGTTACCCTCAAGTTCATATGTCCGGCCTTTTTTAAATATGGAAAGTGCCGCTAATTCAGGTTTTTTCTCATTTAAAGTTATAAGTTTATCATATACTTCTCTCGCTTTATCAAAAGACTTCTGAACAGAATAAAGATCCGCGATTCGAAGCCGCGCGTTTGTCGCGGATTGAGAATCAGGAAATTTTTCTATTATTTTCTCGAATTTTGATACAGCGTTGTTAAATTCAAAAGTAGAAACCATGCCTTCGTTTATAAAAATAGGCTCCGCTGTTCTCTCCGCGTGCCAAACCATGCGTTCCATCCTGTATTGTTCACTGCACCCGGAAACTGCTGATATTAGCAGTACTATTGAAAAGCAGGTAATAATTTTTAAAAGATTAGTTGAAGCTCTACTCATTTGAGTCTTTTTGAACCTCGGAATCCTTTTAGTCATTATCATTCCCCCTGATTAGAAGATAAGCATTAGTTGTGGAAATCGTGATAAGAACGTTTATAAAAAAGGAAATAAATACCCCTAAAACCAAAACAGCAAATACAATCTCAGGAGTAGTGCGCCTCATAAGCTCAAATAAATTCCCTTTTAATAAGGTTACGGGAATATATGTCAGCAAGGGAATAATCACAAGCACACAGGCCGCAAATAAGTTTTTAAATACAAACGCGATATTCCTGAATATAGCCGTAATAAAATTTTTATTATCAATCATAATTGCAGTGTGGGTAAAAACAAACAAGCTCTGCACAAAACCCGCGGCAATTACTCCGAATACCATAAACAGCATTGACCAGTCCTCCCGCCTCAGGCCCAGAAAGCTCTGCCCCTTCATCATGATTTTGATCAATACCTTCTTTTCTATAGAATAGGCAAACTTAATCGCAAAAAACACTAGGATAGTAATAATTATAAGATTGACATATTTAAATAATGTCTTTTTAAAGGATATTTTATAAGAGAACTGTTCTGTTTGAGAATATTGAAAAACATTGCTGATGGTAAGCCCTGAAGCAAAAGTACCGATGACAACAGCTAAAACAATCTGTAAATAGTTAAATAATTGAGATAAAAGAAGAAGATTGAACGGATAATGCAGGAACTGTTGGCCCCAAAAACGCATCACTATAGGGGTTATATATTTGACTAAAGGAGGCTGTATCGCGATAAACAACGCGGCAATTCCGATTAATTCTAACAATACTATAACAAAAAAAGGAATAACTATTTTGTTTGCCCCGAAAATAACATCAAAGGCTCCCACCCATGACCTTTTTATCAAAGCCCCCTGCGAAATCCTATTTTCCTGCATAATCCGAGTATCCCTTTTCCCAGTTACCAGTTTATATGTTAACACGTTTTATAAAAGGTTTACATTTTCCCCATGAGCTAAGAGCTATGAACTAAAAAGTTGTTTAATCTTTTCAACAATTCTCAAGTTTACTCTCTGGCTTTTTAAAAAACCACACCACTTAAACACTGTTGATTTTTTTAGACAAACAACCCAAAAAAAAACATTGATGAAGTATACCCGACAAACAGCTTCTTGTCAAGCACCTTAAGTCCTTTATTTCGAACTTAATAAAAAAGCGCTCAGGGACTTTTGACAACCGTCTCATCCCTGAGCGCTTTTTAAAGTTTACTACTTATTTTAAAGCATGTCAACACTTATTTAACTTACTTTAGTGTTCTGTCCTCCATAACCTTGGCAAAGGAGGATCAATAACTATTTAACTTTAAGTCTACTTCAACGCGTTAACTCGCAACGCGATAACTCGTTAACTACGTTTTCTCTTCAACCCAATAAGCCCCAACAACGCAGGCCCAAAAAGAAGCATCGTCATAGGCTCAGGAACCGGATTAGAATTACTGTTGATATCTACAGTTAACCTTGCACTACTTAAAACAAAATCACCGTAAGAAGCGGAAACACTATAATTAAAAATTCCATCTTCTGATAATATATCTAACGTATCATCATTTAAATTCAATACAGGGGTGATACTGCCTCCATATCCTGAACATGTGCTATAATTTAGATTAAAATACCAA
>DAOVNL010000037.1 GCA_030630245.1 Candidatus Omnitrophota bacterium
CAATTTTTTCGATGATCTCCTTCGCCCCCGGCATTCGTGCGGCTAAAGCCATGCGGATCGGACAGCCGACCATAACTTCAAAGTCCTTTATGCTCTCAATGCCGTCTGCAAATAAGATATTTGCCACAAGCCCAAGGTCACAGCATAAATTATAAGCCCGCTCAAGATGTTTACGCAAATTTTTGTCACCATTATAAGCAAGCGATAAACTGTCTAAGAAAGTAGGATCACCCGCTCCCAATCGCAGCTTACCCAGGATTATCCTGACAATATATTTTGCCTCAATGGGGCTTGTGCTTTTAAGCAAACCCGATAGAAATTCGGTTTTTTTTGCCACCACCCCTGCGCCGGAAAAACCGGCCAGCTCAGTTAATTTTTTATAAACATCCGCAATACTTAAATTTTTATTATATATCTTACACAGATTTTGAGCAACTTCCCCGTAATCACCGATACGCCGGAACATATCCTCTATTTGTTCCTTCGGTTTACCCGTAGTCAGAACAATGCTTTTCTGGATAAGCTTTTCACTCATCTGAAATTCTATATTCCTAAAAGAAGGCAAAAGATGCCCCTGGCTAAGATATACAATTTCCTCAATATTTACTTTTTTATCCTGAGATGCTTTTTGGAAAAGCTCCGCAAGTATGTCTATCATTTCAAGACGCTTGGGTGTTGATTCTAACCTCTGAAAGTAAACTGATAGTTCCTTAAATTTCATTACCCGCCAATTCCCTAATATTGCCTGAGCACACTCAAAGCTTTTCGTAAAATCTGTTTTTCATTCTCAAAAGTAACCTTTTCAATAGCCTCGTCAATATCAACCCAGAGCACATCCTCAACTCCGGCATCATCCGTATTTATATCACCTTGACAATACTTCATCAAAAAATAATGCACTGTTTTATTAAGATGCAGTTTTCTTCTTTTATCCGCATAGGAGTAATAGACATCCTTTAAATGTTCTATTATTTGCCCCTCTAAGCCGGTCTCCTCTTTAACCTCCCTTATTGCCGCCTCTTCCCTGGTTTCGTCTTTTTCAATCTTCCCCTTAGGCAAACACCACTGTGATGCGTTCTTGCGGCTGTAAATTATTACCTGGAATTCTCTCTCAGTCTCCCTATACAACACCGCTCCCGCGGATATTTCCGGCATGGTCTTATACATGATCAGCGCTTCCTTTTTGAATCAGAAAGATACGATTGCAAAGCCTGCCGCCATGTACAAAGTTTGTCTTTAGTGACTTGCTCATAACGGCTATTGTCAAGGATAGACCGCTCCGGCCTTTTTGCCGGCCGCACAAACTGCGCTGAGTCAACCGGAACCACATCCACATTAATATTGCACACATCGACAATCGTTCTGGCAAATTCATACCAGGTGCAATTTTCATTGTTGCTTACGTGATAAACACCGTAGTTTTCCGCTTTCTCCGGCACCCAAAAAACCGCTTTGATCAATTCCCTTAAGCCTAAAGATAATGATACCGTGTACGTCGGAGAGCCTCTCTGGTCATTGACAACTTTCAATGTATCAACCTGAGCTGACTTATCTATGATCGTCTTTACAAAGTTTTTACCGCCTTTTCCAAAAAGCCAGCTTGTTCTGACGATCAAGCTCGCAGGCAAACCAGTCCGCACTAACTCCTCACCCTCAAGCTTTGTCCGGCCGTAGACATTCAGCGGCGAGGTTGCATCACTTTCTGTGTATGCAGTGGGTTTTTCCCCGCTAAAAACATAATCTGTGCTGATATATATAAGTTTTGTTTTATATTCCCGGCATAAGCTGACAATATTCTTTGTCCCCCGGACATTTATAGTTTCGGCTTTTTCCGGATATTTTTCACAGCCGTCAACATCAGTAAAAGCTGCTGTATGAATGATCAACCAGGGCTTAATTTCCTCAAAAACCTTTTTTAATCCCCCGGCATCGGTAATGTCACAGCAAAAAAAAGCATACTTGCTGTCTCCGGACTCATGCACATCTATGCCGCTGATACTGTATTGACTCTCAAGAACAGGCGCCAGGTCTTTGCCCAGCATCCCGTTAATACCTGTGATCAATATCCTTTTTTTAATTTCATCCACCATGATCGATTCGCCTTATACCAGTTAACCGTAGAAAGTATTGCCTCAGAAAAAGAGACCTGAGGCTTAAACCCTAATTTGGAGATTTCACCTATATCAAGACTATAGCGGCGGTCATGCCCGGGACGGTCCTTTACGTATTTTATATATTTATCGCTTTTGCCGAGTATTTTAAGAATCGTTCCGGTCAGCTGCATATTACTTATTTCGTTGCCGGCCCCGATATTGTAGATCTCTGCTCCCTTTCCCTTTCTTAAAACCAGATCAATCCCCGCGCAATTATCTAAAACAAAAATCCAATCGCGGATATTACCCCCATCTCCGTAAAGCGGAACCCGCTTATTTTCCAAAAGATTCGTTATGAAAAGCGGAATTACCTTTTCCGGGAATTGAAAAGGCCCGAAGTTGTTGCTGGAACGGGTGATCATCGCATTAAAATTATATGTCTTTGAATATGCCCTGACGATTAGATCCGCAGACGCTTTGCTCGCAGAATACGGACTGTTCGGTTCCATAATATCGCCTTCTTTAAATGATCCCCTAAGCCGCGAGCCGTAGACCTCATCCGTGCTTATCTGGATAAACTTTTTTATTTTCATGCTTCTGGCTACATTTAAAAGCACTTCCACTCCGATAATATTTGTTTTTAAGAAAACCACAGGGTCTTTGATAGACCTATCCACATGGCTCTCCGCCGCAAAATTTATAGCCGCGTTGCAACCGCGCATCGCATTTTTAACAGCCTTTTTATTACAGATATCACCCTTAACAAAACGGTATCTTTTACTACAGGATATATCTTTAAGGCTGGCTTTGCATGAAGCATATGTCTGCTTATCAAAGTTGACAATGCTTGTCTTCGGATATTTGTACAATATATATCTTATAAAATTACTGCCTATAAAGCCCAGTCCTCCTGTAACAAATAGTTTCATTTGTATATCTCCCGTAATTGTTTTTTAAAAACAACAAAATTCCACCTTTGCCGTTTAAAAGAAACTTCGCAACTTATTTATTTTATCAAAGTTAAGGGATTTTTATGCCTTTATTTCAAGAAAATTTTAACATATAACAATATCAATGTCAATCCAGCCCGTAATCCAGCCCGTAATCCAGCCCGTAATCGGTGAGTGAATGGGGGGATCATGTTTAAAAGATATCGCGTTGTGTTTCAAACAGCTAAAGAGAATCTATTTCGCGTGAAGATATGACATACCCCCATTGACTCAGCGATTACACACTGCCCATATTTTTTCTTGATTAAAAACAAATTTCATTCTATAATATATTTCTTGAAAATTTTCCCTTTGTGTTAGCTTTTTAAAAGTTAGACATTTGAATAGGAAAAACAATACTCATGAAAAATAACTTATGGACTTTTACAAATCGTAACGGAGATTTTACATTCTCCAACCCTGAAAAAATAAGCCGTCTGTACTTTCCTCTGGCCAATGAGGCAGAATTTATGTCCTCAATAACTCCCCTGCTTAAAGGAGATATAAAAATAGGCCAGAATAATTTTTTAATGCTTCCGATCACCAGTGAAGACCTTTACTCAACTGTTTCCGGCAGGAACTTCTGGATATATATTAATCAAGATACCTACTGGGCAATAAACGGCACTCCTCATCTGCCTAATGATCATAAAGAAGAAGTCACTTTAAAAGCCGGCATACTCTGGCATACCATAAAAAGAGCTAATAAAATGATCGGTCTGGAAGCGGAAATTACCAATTTTATTCCGGCCAGCAGAGAACACGTGGAATTAATGACCGTTAAAATAACCAATACCTCCGCACGGGCAATAACCTTTACCCCGACATCAGCTATTCCGATATTCGGAAGGTCGGCAGATAACCTGCGCGACCACCGGCATGTCACAAGCTTACTGCACAGGACAAAACTAACCAGTAACGGTATAATTGTAAAGCCGGAGATGTCTTTTGATGAACGCGGGCATAAAACTAATATTTATTCTTATTATGTGCTTGGCTGCGAAGAAGACTCCGCCCCATGCATCGGTCAGTTTCCGACTATTGAATCTTTTATCGGTGAAGGCGGCTCTTTTATCTGTCCCCGGGCTGTAGTTGAGGATTATTCGGCTGTTAAAAAGGTCGAAGCGCGCCATCACGGAAAAGAAGCGATCGGAGCGCTGCGGTTCAGAAAAAAAACCCTGATCCCCGATGAGTCGATAACTTATATTTTAATGCTCGGCATCGCTGAGCGGCCAAGCGAAATAAAAAGGATATATAAGAAATTCAACCACAGGGATAAGGTTGAGAAAGCCTTAATAGACAATATCGATTACTGGAAAAAAAGAATAGATTCCATAAGCTTTTGTACGGGCGAACAGCTCAAAGATAACTGGCTGCGCTGGGTAGGACTTCAGCCGATTTTAAGAAAAATATTCGGCTGTTCTTTCTTGCCGGATTTTGACTACGGCCGGGGCGGTAAGGGATGGCGGGACCTCTGGCAGGATTGTCTTACACTGATCCTTGCGCATCCAGGCCAGACCAGAGATATTCTCATCGCCAATTTCTCCGGAGTAAGGATTGACGGCACAAACGCAACTATTATCACTAAAAAACCGGGGGCTTTTATTGCGGACCGAAATAAAATAAGCCGCGTATGGATGGATCACGGAGTATGGCCATTCTTTACCTTGCAGCTTTATATTAACCAAACCGGTGATTTTGATATCCTTTTCGGCAAATCAACATACTTTTACGATTCTCAATTATCCAGGGCAAAAGAAATCGATACATCCTGGAACCCGAACCTCAAACATTTTAAACAACTGCACACCAAAGACGGACATCTTTACCAGGGAACCGTATTGGAACATATTTTAGTACAGCATCTGGTTCAGTTCTTCAATGTAGGCAAACATAATAATATCAAACTTGAAGATGCCGACTGGAACGATGGGCTGGATATGGCCAGCGAAAAGGGCGAAAGCGTTGCCTTTACCTGTTTCTATGCCCGCAATATCTATGAAATCACCATGCTGCTGCTTGAATTAAAAAAGAGAAGAAAGAAAAAAACTATCAACATCTCAAAAGAGCTTTTCATCCTTCTTGACCGCCTGCACAGGCACCCTGTAAACTACAACCGCCCGGATGAAAAAACAACTCTCTTCCATAGATATCTCAATGCCGTAAAAACCAGAGTTTCCGGTAAGAAAGTCTCCGTAAAATTAGAGGATTTGATTGCCGACCTTTCTCAAAAATGGCAATGGATGTTTTCACATGTGCGCAAAAAAGAATGGATCGCTCTAAACAAAAACAGCGGATTTTTCAATGGATACTATGATAACAGAGGCAAACGAGTCGAAGGAAAAATAAACCGCCATATTAGAATGACCCTCACAGGCCAGGTATTTCCGATAATGAGCGGAATATCTTCAAAAAAACAAACAAAGCATATCTTTGCTGCGGCTAACAAATACTTAAAAGATAAGAAGTTGGGCGGCTTCAGGTTAAATACAAATTTCAAAAAACCCCAGTTAGACTTAGGACGCGCGTTCGCGTTTTCTTACGGAGAGAAAGAAAACGGTTCGGTGTTCAGCCATATGTGCGTGATATTCGCTTATGCTTTGTATCAGAGAAACTTTGTCCGGGAAGGATTTTCGGTTTTGGAAAGCCTGATAAACCTGGCCACAAACACGCAAGTAAGCAAAATATACCCTTGCCTGCCTGAATATTTTAACCTTGAAGGTAAAGGCATGTATTGTTACCTTACCGGATCGGCAAGCTGGTACATACTCGTGATCCTGACTCAGGTATTTGGTGTAAAGGGGCATTTTGGAAACATGATAATCGAACCGAAATTAACCAGTAAGCAGTTTAAAACCTCTGATACGGTTTCCATGTCCTGCTATTTCGCGGAACGCAGATTAAGCGTTGTTTTCATCAACCCTAAAAAAGTTGATTTTGAAGATTATAAAATAACAAATGTCAAGATCAAGCCTTTCGCGATAACTTATAAACGCTCCGGAACGCGTAAACTCAAATTCCTGCGCGAAGACATATTAAGCTTCCCTAAAAATACGCATATTACCATTGAGATAACTTTGGGCTGATGAGTTAAAGGACAGGATTGTTGATAATTATTATTCCATGAATATGGTCTGGCACAATATACAATTTGTCTTTTACTAATAAAATTTATAACGCAGGGATAGTAATGCCAGAAAAAAAGGAATACTTACAACCGCAAAAAGATGCGTAATGAGCAATGCCCTGCCGATAAGACCGTATTTTGCCCTCTGATAAAAAGAAACTACTCCTAAATTTATCGCACTGGGCATCACCGCTTCAATAAGCAGCAGCAATGCAATGAATTCAGGCAATTTGAAAAACAGAACAATTCCGAGTGCGATTACGGGCATAACGATTAATTTGCTGAAAAGGACTTTAAGAAAAAAACTTTTCCGGATGATAACCTGTATACTCATGGCCTCTGCCAAAATAATACCCAGGCTTAGAAGCGCAACCGGCAAGGTGCAGTTTCCCAGCAGCTCAGTTACCCTCATAACCGAGGCCGGCATAAACGGCTTCATATTAGCGGCGATAAACAGCATTGATATTATCAATGCTACAAGCGGAGGACTGAAAATTTTTTTGAATTGAAACCTGCGCTCTCCGGGATGTAAAAACTGGATCCCGAACCCCCAGAATACGATATTAAACCCCTGGATAAAAAGGAAAATACGCGTAAACATTTCTCTTGAAATCTCATCAGGATAAATTGAAGCAACAAGTATAAGCGGTAAATAACCGCAGTTTTGAAAGGCAATCAGGCAGATAAACTCAGCTTTCTCTTTTATGCTCCTGTCAATAGCGCATACTGCGCTGCCGACTATAAAACCAAGCGCGGAAACACCCACTCCAAGTACGGGATAAATCCACCAGTCCCGGGGAGATGTAAAGCTGAAATACTGGATCAAATGGTTAAAAATAAGGCAAGGAAGAAATAAATTTATGGTCAGCGCGCTTAGAGCTCTCAACCCCTGCTTATCAACAAGCTTCAATTTAGAAAAAAGAACTCCGATAGATACAAGGAAAAATATTTCTATCATTCCGGAAAAAACTCTGGCGAAATTCAACAAAAATTCCATTTTTATACCTTAATTTTAGATGAGAAATCAAATTAGCTTTCGCTTTTTAATGAAGATCCGGTATCTATAAAGAAGGATTGTGCATGTAATCCAGGATTAAATCTGTTGATGCTTTATCC